>DATHOL010000120.1:0-5952 GCA_035484895.1 Bacteroidia bacterium
ATATACACCATCTTTTACTTCTGAAAGATTGAGTTGCTTAACCTTCTCATCACTGTTCAGTTTATCTGTATAAATAGTTTGGCCTAGTACATTGTTCAGTGTTATTATTGCATCTTCAGGTTGCGACAAGGCAATTGTAACTATATCTTTGGAAGGATTAGGATATATATTTACAACCGGCATTGCACTTACAGTCGGGATTCCGGTTACAACAATTTGTTTTCTGTTGGAGCGAGAAGAAACCTGACTGGCAGACATTGCTTGATGACGTACAATTGGAGAATTGCTATATGGCATACAATGGAGGCTCCAAACAGTAATTATCATATACCTGAGATTCGCAGATACCGGAGGATGGTTATCTGTATAGGCAAATGTAGTATTGGAAACAGAATCCAGCCTTTGCCAGTTATTACTGCCGGTTCTCCGTGAGTTGCTTCATAGACTTGCGCCTGTCGCCCTCTAATGGCTGTTTCTTCTGTGGTCTGCCTCGTCCTCGTTTCATAATGCAAATATAGGCTAAAATTCCTTATGTTTGTTCAATGGATAAAGAAGAAACAAACCCAAAGGATGAGATTGATTCTGCGATTGCAGAACTCATAGAGTTATATTCTAAAGACTTATCAGGAGAATCCGTAAAACGAAAAATAGACGATTTGTACGAAGCTGGGGGCGAAGGCGGCAAAAAAATCAGATTCATGCAAGTATTGAGATTAGAGGCCAGGAATAGGTCTGACGTTTCATTTTATCTAAAGGAAATAATACTAAAACATTGCAGCTATAAGATTGCGAAGGATAAACACCTTACAGAAGAAGAAAAATTAGACTTGACACTTAACTTTTACAGAAAGATATACTATTTACGGTACTCTAAAGATGAATTGACAGAGAATGTTTTTAGGTGGGGAAACGGAGTTATGTTAATGCTTGAATTAGGTGAGTTTGCAGATGACGGAGTATTTTTAGAGCGAATTTCATATTTGATAAATGAGGGCTATCTGAAAGAAACCCCGAAACCTAACCATGAAGAATTCAATAATAGAGATATTCAATGCACCTACAAAGGCTACGTTTTTAAAGGCTTTGTTAAGGACAAAGAAGAAAAGGAAGCGGAGAGCAGAAGAAGGATTAGAAATGATGATAGGCTAAGCAAGGGGACAATAGCCTTAGCTGTTGGAACATTCCTGATTGTAGCAGTTGAGATATTTCGGTGGTGGTGGGAAAACATCCATACGGATAACGATATTGTGAAGATTATTTTTCACCCTTAGAAAAAATAGCCTTCACAATAAAATAGACTTGGGTAATCAATCCAATCGCAATTATACCCCCTAAAATTACCCCGACAAACATTTTTTTGCGATATTTTTATACCGCAAAGTTGAGACTTTATTCTGACATAACCAAATCAGCTTCAATTCGTAACTTTCACTGTTCTAAGGGGATAAGTGCCTTAATTGACTTTACTCGTAAAACGTCACTATCCCTGTATCCAAGTCATACAGGCCGCCTATAATTTTAATTTTTCGCGAGTGTTCCATTTCCCGCAGCATAGGGCTTTGTTCTTTTACCTGTTGAACGGTTATAGTTACATTATGTTTTGTAACATTATCTACAAAGGCTTTGTTGGTTCCGTTTCTATTATCTTTCGTTTCTGTTTCAACGGCAATAGCAGGTTTTACTTTATTTAAAAGGGTTGTAATATGCCCCAAATTACCTTGAGAGTTATCAGAATTGCATGCTCCTTCAATAGCTCCGCATTTAGTATGCCCCAATACCACTATCAATTTAGATCCTGCAATTTTACAGGCAAACTCCATACTTCCTAAAATATCATCATTTAAAATATTTCCCGCTATCCGAATGCTGAATATATCACCTAAGCCTTGGTCAAAAATCAACTCGGCAGAAGTTCTGGAATCTATACAGCTCAAAATAGCCGCAAAGGGAAATTGACCCGATTTGGTTTCGTTCACCTGCTCCAGTAAATTCCTATGGGCTTTAATATTGCTTACAAACCTGGCATTACCTTCCTTCAATATATCAAGAGCATGCTCAGGAGTCAATTCTTCCTGTGTTTCCTTGGTATGTGTTCTCATATTTTTAATAACTATGGTTATATTTTAATCATTGCCTGCTAATATTCGTTCATAAATTCAAAAGTAACATTTCTTTAACATATCGTATTCATTGCACAATTGAATTTGTCGTTTCCTTTTAGTATCTTTGTAACAATGGCAGATTCGAACAATATACTTATTACACTCAGTGCGCTGGTTATTCTGTCATACCTTTTCAATATAATTGCAAAGTATATCAAAATCCCTTCCGTAATTCTTCTGCTTGTAACCGGGGCATTATTAAAATTTCTAGGCGATAAATTCGGTATTACCCTTACAGGAGTTCACTTTTTTCTAAATTTCTTTGGCGATTTAGGTCTTATCATGATTGTTCTGGAAGGTTCGCTGGATTTAGGGTTATCACGCAAAAAATTCCCGTTAGTCGGCAAATCAATCCTTTCTGCTATACTTATTCTGGCAGGAACCTGTGGCCTCATATTTTTTGTACTTCATTATTATGTTGGCATACCCATGCAGAATGCCATTATTTATTCCCTGCCTATGGCTGTAATAAGCAGCGCCATTGCTATTCCATCTGTAAAAGAACTGAGTGAGCACAAAAAAGAATTTATAGTTTATGAATCTACTTTTTCAGATATCATCGGTATCATGGTATTCAATTTTGCCATTCTGGATAACGCTTTATCATCCGAATCATTCCGCGATTTCTTTTTGAATATCCTGTACATCCTTGTCATTTCATTTGTAAGTTCAGGTTTACTGGTGTTCATGCTTAACAGCATTACCACGCATATCAAATCCTTCCTGATTTTTGCGATTCTTATTCTAATTTATTCTGTGGGAAAGATATTTCATTTACCCTCTCTGCTCCTCATACTTGTCTTTGGCATTATGCTCAACAATAACAAGTACTTTTTTAAAGGGAGGTTGGCCCGGATTCTGCAGTTGGAAAAGATGTCAACAGTTACCACTGAATTGAAACTGCTTACTGCCGAATCAGCTTTTTTAATACGTACTTTTTTCTTTATCCTCTTCGGGTATACGATGAACCTTAATTCACTAATAACACCGGAAGTAGTAATTACCGGCTCCTTAATAATTGCCTGTATTTTGTTTGCCCGCTTCATTTTCCTGCTTTTCATTTCAAGAACACATGTAATACCTGAATTATTTATTGCCCCCAGAGGACTAGTGACTGTGGTACTCTTTTACAGTATTCCGGCGCATTTTATATCTCCGGCATTCAATGACGGCATTATCTATTACGTTATAATAGTTTCCAGCCTTATTATGATGCTCGGCCTTATGTTTACCAAAACGAAATTCTCGGAAACTGAGCGTTTAGTTGTCGGGGAAAGTGGAACGGTAGAAGGTCCTTTGGGCCTTTCCTGATAATTTTCCAAGCTTTCCTTTCAGTATTCCTTGTAAGAGTTTACTTTTGTGCATTGAATGAGCATCCATGAGAATATCTTATAACTGGTTAAAAAAATATATAGACACTGAATTATCTCCGAATGAAGCCGGCAAACTGCTTACAGAAGCTGGCTTGGAAGTGGAGCATATTGAGCCTTTTGAATCTTTTAAAGGAGGGCTGAAAGGCTTGGTAATTGGCGAAGTAAAGACTTGTATCAAACACCCGAATGCTGATAAACTTTCTCTCACTACAGTTGATATTGGCAGTGAAAAACTATTAAATATTGTTTGCGGCGCACCCAACGTGGCTGCCGGACAAAAAGTGATTGTTGCCACCGAAGGAGCTCTGCTATACCCATCGGAAGGGGAACCTTTCACTATTAAGAAAAGTAAAATACGGGGAGAAGCATCCGAAGGAATGATATGTGCCGAAGATGAAATAGGATTAGGTGTTTCCCATGCGGGTGTAATGGTTTTACCACCTGAAACTAAAATAGGTATGCCGGCATCCGAATACTTCAAGATTTATACCGATTCCGTTTTTGAAATCGGGGTTACTCCTAACCGAGCAGACGCTTTGTCGCATTATGGCGTAGCAAGGGATTTGGCGGCTGCAATCAATACTCGGTCAACTGTAATGGCACAAAATTTTGTGCCCCTACGGTTACCTGGGGTATTATCCTCCGCAGGCTGGCAGGCAAGACAAACACATAACAAAGAAACAATAATCAGCATTGAAAACCCGGAGGCTTGCAAGCGATATACAGGAGCAGAAATCAGGGGTATTGAAGTAAAGGAATCTCCTCAATGGTTAAAGAATTACTTATCTGCCGTTGGCTTACGGCCCATCAATAACATTGTCGATATCACAAACTTTGTAATGCTTGAAACAGGGCAGCCGCTTCATGCTTTTGATGCCGATAAAATAGAAGGCAATAAAATAATAGTACGCAAGGCTAAAGCGGGGGAAACATTAATTACATTAGACAGTACAGAAAGAAAATTAAAACAAGAGGATTTGTTAATTTGCGATGAAACTCATGCCATGTGCATCGCCGGGGTTTATGGTGGTAAAGATTCCGGAGTAACGGAAAATACTAAGAACATCTTTATAGAAAGCGCTTGTTTTGATTCGGTACATATCCGAAGGACAGCAAGGGCGCACGGCTTGCACACAGATGCATCTTATCGTTTTGAAAGAGGCTCTGATATTAGTATGACAGAGTATGCCTTAATACGGGCTATTGGTTTATTGGAGGAAGAAAACCCCAAACTTGTAGTCTCCAAAATTCAGGATGTGTATCCTGTAAAAGTAGAAGAAAGAAAAATTGAATTTTCAGTTTCGTATGCCAATAAATTGGCCGGACATACCATTCCGGCTGAAAAAATGGCTGAGATAATTGAAGCAGTTGGCATTAAAATAGAAAATAAAAATGGCGATAAATGGCAACTTTCAATACCTACTTTTCGATTAGATATTACCGGCCCTGCTGATATTGTTGAAGAAATCCTGCGATTATACGGTTATAACAGTATTCCTATTCCAGGCAAATTAAATGTTCCACTAGTTCATTCCGGACAAAAAAAACCGGATGAAATACTTTATAAGATTTCTGATTTCTTAAGCTCACAAGGGTTTTCTGAAGTCATGAATACTTCTTTATCTTCATCTAAATTCGAAGAAAACAATATTTCAACAGTCAAAATAGCCAATCCATTAAGTGTTGATTTGGACATTCTGCGTGGCACTTTATTGTTTAACGGATTAACGAATATTGCGCTTAATCAAAACAATAAGCAGCCCAATTTGAAACTTTACGAATTTGGCCGTTCTTACCATAAAAACTCCGAAGGAAAATTCAAAGAGGTGGAACATCTTTCCTTATGGCTAAGCGGCGATAAAACCACTCATTCATGGAATAGCAAAGAACAGCCTGTAGACTTCTATACTATGAAAACTTATGTTCACTCTATTACTGAAAAGGTTGCAGGTAAATCTAATTTTTCTACTACGATTATTGAAAATGATTCTGTTTTCTCATATGGGTATTCATTAAATGCCAATTCGGGTGAACTGCTAAGAGCCGGAAAAATAAAAGACGAATTACTTCTGAAGTGGGATATAAAAGGCGAGGTATATTTCGCCGATTTCAACTGGAAAATATTGCTACAGCAACTGCCTAAGAGTACCGAATTAAAAGAAATAAACCGCTTCCCTGCTGTAACCAGAGACCTTGCTTTAATTATTAATAAGGATGTCCGGTTCTCCGCATTGTTAGAAATTGCAAACAAAACAGAACGGGAACTTTTAAAAGATATTTCTGTTTTTGATGTGTATGAAGGCAAAGGTATGGAAGAGGGTAAAAAATCTTATGCCCTTAGGTTTGTGTTACAAAGCGAAACCAAAACCTTAAGTGATAAAGAAATTGAAAAGGTAATGGAAAAATTGGCTAAAGTT
>DATHOL010000121.1:0-2451 GCA_035484895.1 Bacteroidia bacterium
CTGTTATGGTGATGGATCCATGCAGCCTTTCGCTTGCAGTGCCTACTATAGAAAATGCAAACGAAGTTAGCATCTATCCAAATCCTGCATTGAATACCATTGCAATTAATTGCGGAACAAGTTTGATAAATGAGCTGAGAATATATAATACCATTGGACAACAGGTTTATCATTCCATGGGTTCTAAAACCGCTACCCAGTATGTAAATGTATCTTCATTTCCGGCTGGTGTGTATTTAACACAATTATATACAAATACAGGTTTTATTCAGGCTAAGTTTATTGTTCAGAAATAAGCGGAAAAACTTAAAGGAAAGCGAAAATAAAGTTAGGTGATTATATAAGTAAAGTGAAAACACTGCCAATAAATGTTGGCAGTGTTTCTTTTTTATTGTCGGACTAGAACTTTCTCTGATTAATATCCGCAGTAAATTCTATCAGTAATTTAAACACCTCATTAAAGTTGGTAAGAGGAAGTGTTTCCCTTCTGTCGTATATATCGTGATAGGCTTTAATGCCGCCCATAGTGTAAATAAAAATAGCGGGCACATGATTTTTATAGAAATAGTAATGGTCGCTGTTGGCAGTTTCACCACGAAGTTTTACAAGTTTTAGTAAATGGTATTCATCATTGATTTTTACCAAATCATTGTATGCAGATTTGAAAATAGTACCATTAACCACAGTGATTCCCTCATCGCCGGTTCCCATAATATCCATATTTATCAGGAAGCGAATGTCAGTTAGCGGAAACAAAGGATGTTCGGTATAATACTTTGAACCGAGCATGGCAATTTCCTCTCCGCTGAAAGCCATAAATGCAATAGAATAACGCAAACTATCTTTATGCATTGAATAATATTTAGCAAGGCTTAATAGCATGGCTATACCGCTGGCATTATCGTTTGCACCGGGAAAATAAATGCTTCCCATTTTACCGAGGTGGTCGTAATGGGCTGTGAATACAATAAATGAATCGGGGCGCACATTTCCTTTGATGTAACCGATAAGGTTTTGAGTAGGAAAACTTTTTATGAATTTGTTTTTGATATCAACGCTGATACTCGTCGCATAACGGAATGAAGTATTTCTAAGTGCATGAATCAGGGCGTAATCGGCAACCGACTCAGAGGTTTCTTCGGTGAGTTTATCGCAAAGTATTATCATTCCTTTTGCTTTGAAAGGGTTGGAGCCGCCCTCATCAGGAGTGTTTTTTAGGCTCTCCCAAAATTGTTTTTCTCTTTCATCCGGGCTCCCCTTTTGGGGATGGGGGTTAGCACCTGAATCATCGATTAGGATAAAAGTATTACTATAATCATGTGTTAAGAATTTTTGAAGTTTAATACTATCATTTAAAATGGTTCTGTCAAATCGTACTACCGGAAATGCCCCTTTTATAGTTGTGGTAGAGGGAATGACTATGTAGTCAGCCCCTGGCGTTGTTAGCTTTCCATTTATGCTAATGATATATGGAGTAGGGTAGGTATTTACCGGGTATTCAAACTTTTGCAAATAGCTTTTCCCGAAGGGAGTTAATCCCAAACTTTTGAATTCATTATTCAAATAAGTTGCAGCCCGTTGGTTGCCATCATCCACATAGCCACGCCCGCCCATATAAGGCGAAGCAAGGGTATCGACCACTTTGCGGGCAAAATCCTTTTGGGCAAAAGCGGTTACGCTGAATAAAATAGCAATCGTTGTAATGGAAATATTTCTACCCATAAATACAAAGATGAGGATTTTTTTTACTTTTGCGCCCCTTATGGGGGATTAGCTCAGCTGGCTAGAGCGCTTGCATGGCATGCAAGAGGTCATCGGTTCGACTCCGATATTCTCCACCAGGTTTATTTTGCTTTAAAATCACCCTGATTGTAAAGCCATTGTCTATTCGAAAATAGTTCGAACTTAAAGAACCCGATTTTATGGTTGGGCATAATAAGTTAATTTTATGAACATTACAAGTTCGACTAAATCTAAAAGAAATTACTATTTCGCAAGCTATTTTGGCTACCATTGATTCTTACTCCCTGATTGGTAGTTAAAAATTGGTCTTGCCCACTTGTTGTGTGCTGTTGCAAATCTTTTACTTTTTTGAATCAACATTTTCGCCGGCTGAGGTTTTATTTTTTGACATATTGACTTTAATTAATCATTCTATATGGGTTAGTATTATAAATAGGGGATTACTTTATTGAATTATGAAAACTTTCGCCACAACTTTCTTGGAAAGTTTAAAATTTTACTGAGGATTCCCTCATGAGCGGCATCCTTCGCTTTATGGGCTTTTGCTACTTTGTGAACAAAAGAGCCCGAATGAGCAGAAGAAACACTTTTTCTATGGGAGGCAGGCTTAGATTCAGGTTTTGCTGATTGACTTGCTTTACTTTGACTTGAATTTTGTTTATTCATAGGAGTGAATTTTAAATTACTGATTTTTCATAAAGTAATTTG
>DATHOL010000122.1:0-6515 GCA_035484895.1 Bacteroidia bacterium
TGCCCCAATGCCCGGACTTGGAACGGTGGGTATAGAGGTGCCAAACCGTAATCCGGGAATAGTTTCCTTAAAAACTATTATTAATTCAGACCAGTTTCAAAAATCGAATATGGAATTGCCGCTTGCGCTTGGCAAAACCATATCTGATTTGCCTTACGTAGTTGATTTAACCAAAATGCCTCACTTGCTTATGGCGGGTGCAACAGGGCAGGGTAAGTCAGTCGGGTTAAATGCTATTATTGTTTCGATACTTTACAAAAAACATCCTTCGCAAGTTAAGCTGGTATTGGTTGATCCAAAACGGGTGGAATTATCTTTATTCAATAAGATTGAACGTCATTTCCTGGCTAAATTGCCCGATGCGGAAGAGGCTATCATTACGGACACTAAAAAGGTTGTAAATACCTTGAATTCCCTTTGTATTGAAATGGAGCAAAGGCTTGAATTATTAAAGGATGCAGGCGTAAGAAACATTAAAGAGTACAATGAAAAGTTTATCGCCCGCAGGCTTAATCCGCAAAGCGGGCATAAGTTCCTGCCTTACATTGTGGTGGTAATTGATGAGTTTGCCGATTTGATTATGACCGCAGGTAAAGAAGTGGAAACCCCTTTACAACGCCTCGCACAGGTTGCACGTGCTACAGGCATCCATTTGATTATTGCAACCCAGCGTCCATCGGTAAATATTATTACCGGTACCATTAAAGCCAATTTCCCTGCCCGTATTGCATTTAAAGTTACATCGAAGATTGATTCCCGCACCATATTGGATACAGGCGGCGCAGACCAGCTTATAGGTAAAGGCGATATGCTCATTTCTAATGGTAGCGACCTTGTGCGATTACAATGCGCTTTGGTAGGCACAAAGGAGGTGGAAGAAATTTGCGAATATATAGGCTCTCAGCAAGGATACGCAAGTGCTTTTGCCCTGCCTGAATATGTGGAAGAGGGTGGGGATAGCAGTCCGGGTGAAATTTCAGCAGAAGATAAAGATGCTTTATTTGACCAATGTGCACGTATTGTAGTGGAAACCCAACAGGGCTCTGCTTCACTTTTACAACGACGCTTAAAGATAGGTTATAACCGTGCCGGACGTATAGTTGACCAGTTACAATCTGCCGGAATAATAGGCCCGTTTGAAGGTAGTAAAGACCGTGAAGTGTTGATTAAAGATATGATCTCTTTAGAACAGAAGTTGAAGGACTTAAGTCCGGATAATTTTCAGGAATAAAGTAGAAAGTTTATAAAGTAAAAGGCATTCTGACTTTACAACTTTCTACTTGAGGAACGACTATACGTGCAACGTCCCCTTCTTAGCTAATAGTTCTTCCGGGGTTTCTTTATTGTTTACGTCTATAATACAGCAATCTACCGGGCATACTGATGCACACTGAGGTTCGTCATGGAAACCTACACATTCGGTACATTTATCGCCTACAATATAATATCTGTCAAGCTCAACAGGAGATTGTGGAGCATCTGCATCTGTTGCAAGCCCTGTTTTAGATGTAAAAGCGCCTTTAAGGCTTGTTCCGTCAGCAAAGCGCCATTCGTTGCCGCCTTCATAAATTGCATTATTAGGACATTCGGGTTCGCAAGCCCCGCAATTGATACATTCGTCGGTTATTCGTAATGACATAGGTTATTGGAATAAGAATGCAAAGATAGGAAAAATAGATATGAGCTATAAGATATAAGCTATATAAGGTTTTTAGTATGGTTTATTCTTATATAGCCTCTATCTGATATAGGACAGTACAATTTTTAGTTCTATTTTCTATCTTTGCAATGAAAAGATAATGTTTTTAAATTTAAGTAATTGAAAAAACTAACACTTGTTATCAGCACTATCATCGGGATTTCTTTTGGGGCATATTCTCAAACTTGCGATTGCTTTGTAGTAAATGCTGACAGCATCTTTCCACATGTCCCTATGACCCAAGGTACTGATAGGGGTTATCCCCCTTATTACCATTGCAATAATTGTTCCAGCCAGGCGATAGTACTTCCCTTTAGTTTTTGTTTTTACGGGAAGAATTATGATACTGTGTTTGTTAACAATAAGGGAAATCTGACATTCAGCCACCCTGACTTTGATTTTTCAGCGAAAGGGTTTCCCTTTGGCAACGATACCTTAATGCTGGCGCCTTATTATGTAGATGTAGATGACAGTCCACGTATTGTTTTGCAGCATATTCTGGCGGACATAACGTATACGGTTACAGCTACACACTTGATTGTTCAATGGAGCAATCTGGGCTACAATGTACCCGATTGTGATTTTTTTAATAGTTTTCAAATTACCCTCACCAACGGGACAGATTCTATTTTACCTGCCGGCAATAATGTTTCTTATTGTTATTACCTGATGGGATGGGCTTCGGGAGATTCCGGCTCGATTGGATTTAACGGTATCCCCGGCAAAATCGGTGTAAATAAGGGAGATGGTGTTCATTATGCCCAATTCGGGGCATTTGATTTTCATGGTTATACTTATTACGGACCCTACGATACTACGAATCAACTTTATTGGCTTAATGGTAAATCATTTATTTTTAATACTTGTGTCACGGGAAATAATATTCCACCTGTTATGGTTAATTCTGACTCTTGCTCTATAGATACGGTGTGTGCAGGAGATACCATATCCTTTGGCGCTACCTTCTTATGTTCAGAAAAAGGGCAAAAGACTGTTTTAACAGTATCAAGCCCTCCCGGTTTATCGGGACTTACCTATGACACTCTAAGCGGAAATTCTTTATCCCATGCTACCGTTCAGGTAATAGCTGCATTGCACGATACCGGCTCCCACATAATAACTATTACGGCCACCGATAACAGTTTTCCTGCTTTAAGTAACAGCAAACAGTATACGATTGTAATTAAAAACTGTGACTCATTAAAAGGAGCAGGCATTAATAAAGTAGCAAAAAGCAATTCTTCATTTTCCATTTTTCCTAACCCGAATAAGGGAAAGTTTACTATTCAAGTTACCAATTCCGAATTGCCAATTACCAATATGGAAGTATTTAATCTGCTTGGTGAACAGGTTTACTCCCAGTTCCTTATTTCTCACTCCTCATTCCCGATTGACCTGTCTTCCCAGCCTAAGGGTGTCTATTTTGTGAAACTGTTTTCCGAAAATACTATGATAGGAGTCCAAAAAGTAGTTATACAGTAAATACTATATTTGTAATATGAAAAATAAGTTCGCCCTGTATTTGACTATTATAAGTTATCAGCTATTAGCCATGAGCTTTTTTGAAGGATGTGCAAAGGAGGAAACCACTAAGATAGAAACTGCCTCCAATGCCTCTTCGCAAAATACTGTTGCCAATGATGAAGTAATGCTAAATAATGAATTTAGCCAGGCCGTTGATGAAGCAATTCAGGTTATTTGCAATCATAAGGCAATAATTAAAGGCGCATCGGTTGATACTTCACAGATTACTATAAATGTGATAACTATTTATTATGGGGGAAATGAAGCCGGCGGTACCAAATCCCGCAGCGGTTCCGATTCTATACACCTAATTGGAAACTGGGGAACACCGGGTGCAATAGCTCATATTACGATGGGATGTTTAAACAGCCCTGGCTATGAAGTGACCTATACTAAACTAACGGAAGTTTCTGTAAGACTTAATGGAACTGTAATGTTGACGAATATTTCAGGAGGTTATTTTCAAAATATTTCACAAGGTGATTCTTTAGTGGTAAATGTAAAAGGCTCTCTTATGTACACATTTAATGATCAGGCAGCTACTGTTACTTATTTCCCATTTAATGTAAATCTCCGGAGAACTATCAGTATGAAGAACTCAACGCTTTACGCAACAACAGAAGGTGATACTGCCATGAATGGCTTTACTAATGTTTCTGATTGGGGTACTAACCGCTATCAAAAAAACTATTACACAAGCATAACCACTCCTGTTGTCCAAAATATTACCGACTATACTTTATCATATAATCCATTAAGCGGAATTAAAGATATTCAAAACATTGCAGAACCTATTCTTTGTACTTATGGGGTTAATAGTGCAGGAAATGCCATTACCAGTGGCACTCCTTATGGAGTTTATGTAAGTTGGACAAATAATGGGGGAGCGGCAGAAAGCGTGGTTCCTTATTATTACTGATTTTGAAGAATACCTCTTTTAAGCATACCAATTACCATGTTTAAGGTATATCTGCCTTAAAACGCAGATGTAGTTTTGTGACCTGAATTAATAAATAAAAAAATAACATGAAAAAAATACATAGTATTTTATTTTTAACGCTTAGCTCTTCGTTCTTCACTTTATGCTATGCGCAAACAGGTATATTAAAAGGAAAGATAACAGATAGCTCAGGTGCGACTGTAGAGGCAGCCTCTGTAACTATTGAAAACTCTAAATATATTGCTGTAACCGACAATAGGGGGAACTATAAAATAACAGACGTTCCCGCAGGAATATATTCCGTAGTGGTGCAAATAGTAGGTTACAACTCTATGGAAGAAAAAACAATTATAACCGATAATAAAACTACAGAGCTTAACTTTAACTTGTTGCAAAAAGTAAATCAATTGCAAAATGTAGACGTGGTGCGTCCTCTTATTAGTGCACAGGGTATGGGGCACATGCCCGAAGTATATGACGGAGTAATTTATTCCGGGATGAAAACAGAAATTTTGGTGCTTGACAGTGTAGATGCTAATAAAGCACAAGATAACCCGCGCGAAACGCTGGGACGTTTGCCCGGTTCCAATTATTCGGAAACCGAGAGTGGAGGATTCCCTTCCAACGGTATTGCTTTCCGGGGATTGATACCGACGCAATCTATTGAAATACAAACCCGTCAGAATGGGTATAACCTTTCCGGTGATGTATATGGCTATCCTGAATCATATTACTTGCCACCGCTTATTGCTGTCAGTCGTATTGAGTTTATAAACGGAGAGTCATCCCTTCAGTTTGGCCCGCAATTTGGCGGTGTTATCAACTATGTAATGAAAGATGCTCCGTTGGATAAGCCGTTTGAATTTGGCGTGGAGCAAACCGGAGGCAGTTATGATTTTGTCAGTTCTGTTTTAACCGCCGGAGGCAGCTATAAAAAATGGCACTATTATTCCTTTGTACAATATAAAGCCACGCAAGGATGGAGGCCTAATTCAGATGTATCACAAGTTACCGGCTACGCTAAAGTAGAATATGATGCGTCGGAAAAACTTAAATTAAGCCTGGAATATACTTTGTTAAGAAACAGGCTGCATATGTCGGGCGGATTGGATGATGCGGAGTTTGATGCAAATCCGGATCAGTCGGTTCGTGCCCGAAACTGGCTTGAAAGCCCATGGAACCTGCTTACATTTACTATGAAATATAAAATATCCGACAAAACCATGCTCACGGAGCAATCTGTATTGAACAGCAGCGCCCGCAACCTGGTATGGAGAAATGAAGACGGCGGAATACAATTGCCTGATTCTATTTATAATAACGCTTATTCTCCGCGCGAGGTGGAGCATGAAGGATTTTTAAGTATTACTAATGAAGCCAGGCTCAGTACAGAATGGCATATAGGAAGTGTTAAGTCGGCACTTGCCACCGGAATTCGTTATTTCCAAGGGAATATGACCCGCCAGGAAGGAGGGCCGGGTTCGACAGGAAGTGATTTTGACCTTAATCTATATGGAGGGAATTATCAAAACTCGCTGTTTTTTACTACTGGAAATGTGGCTCCATTCATTGAAAACACCTTTCATTTTGGCCGACTTTCAGTTACTCCCGGATTCCGTTTCGAGTATATTAATTCTACGGCTAACGGATACGTAACAAGCGATACACAGTTTAACGTATCCGTGTCAAGGTCATGGTATATTCCGCTTGCCGGATGTGCCTTGCAATTTAAGACAAGTGACTTTACCGATATCTATGGCAATATTGTGCAGGCGTATGAACCAACTACCTATGAAAACCTTACGCCAATTGGAACTACAACAATCATTGACCCTAACCTGAAAGACGTAAATGGATGGAATTCTGACTTTGGATGGAGGGGAAAAGCCGGTAGAACGATCAATTTTGATATAGGCGGTTATTATATGACTTTTAACCAAGAAATTGGGTTGGAAAACCTTACTAACCCTGCCAACGGATTTCAATACCAATATCGCACCAATGTAGGCGATGCCGTTCATAAAGGTTTAGAAACATATGTTGAAGTGCATGTTTTCAGGATATTTTCACCAAACCCTAAAATAGGTGACTTCAGTTTTTTCAACTCGTATGCCTATGACGATTCAAAGTATGTTTCCGGCCCATATAGCGGAAATTATGAAGAGCAGGCTCCTGTAAATATTGAACGAATCGGCTTGAATTATTCTTATAAAAATTTCTCTACCACGTTTGTGTATAGCTATACAAGCTTGTCGTATTCCGACGCGGCAAATTCAGTTCAATCAAGTGAAGATGCGGTAGTAGGCCTAATTCCCGCTTATTGGGTTACCGACTGGTCATCCACCTATAAAA
>DATHOL010000123.1:0-8268 GCA_035484895.1 Bacteroidia bacterium
CCAATAACCCGCCTAACAGGGTTGATAAGAAAGTAAGAATGCTTAAAAGGAGTGGCAATTTATTTTGATTTTGGACAAAGATACAAGGAAAGGATTGAGCAGACAAAGTCAATTTAAGTGTTTAGCGCTAAACAGCATTTTTTTTAGCTTTGCACAAACAAATGGAATGAAATTTAAAGGTTTTCCGCTTTTTGCTTTCTGTTTCTCGCTTTTCACAATATGTAAAGCGCAGAAAAGCACTATGAACGCCAAAGAAATACATTGGAAAGATTCCCTGATGGCTGTTAGTATTCTAAATCTTGATTCAGACTTTGTTTTCGTAAAAGGAGGAAATTTTGAAATGGGGCTTCCCGATAGTTCGGATGTAGAAGGCGGGGAAATTGAAAAACCGCAACACAAAGTAAATGTAAAAAGTTTTTATATCCTTAAAACGCACGTAACGCAGGCGCTTTGGTTTTCTATAATGGATAGCAACCCTTCTATTCATAAGGATTGTTATACCTGCCCGGTGGAAAATGTAAGTTGGTATGATGCCCAAAAATTTATAAGTAAACTGAACAAACTTAAGAAAGGGCACTATCGCTTGCCTACCGAAGCCGAATACGAATATGCGGCAAGTGGAGGAAACAAAACTCACAGATATAATTATAGCGGCAGCAACAATGAAAATGAGGTTTGCTGGTTTCAGGATAATTCAAATGCGGGCAGCCACCCGGTTGGGAATAAAAAATCGAATGAACTGGGGCTTTTTGATATGTCGGGCAATTGTTGGGAATGGTGTTCCGATTGGTTTGAAATGTATTATTATAAAAATAGCCCGTCCGATAACCCTCAAGGCCCTGCTAATGGTACTATGAAAGTTCTTCGTGGTGGTTCTTTTCTTAGCCTGGATGAAGGTTGTATGGTAATTTCGCGAGGACAACTGAAACCTGAATATAAAAATAAGTATACAGGTTTCAGGATAGTGAGAGAGCAATAATACTGCATGAGTAAAAATTTAGTTCAGGGTTTCCTGGTGGCTGTTTTATCTGTAATTTGTATTCAGTCAGAAGTTTCATGTAATTTTAAAAGCCATCACCCGGGTAATTCAAAAAGGGAAAAACTGGGGATTGGAGTAGTGGGGCTTAATTTTGGCGCAACTACCAGCTATTATAGAAAAGTAATCTTCTATGCAGACAGTACTGCAAGCGCTTCTGTATTTGTTATGAATGGATGGGATGGTTTAGATTCGGTACCCCTGGTTCCATTTGATAATATAGGCGCTCCACCAAATATTTATTTTCGTTGCCTGGAACAAACAAAGAATATGTTTCACATAATTACCAATGATTCTACCGGAAAAGCATTGTGGATAAAAAGAGATTCGGGAAATACGTTCTATTCATGGCTCGACTATTTTCAGGGGTTTAGCGGAATAGAATATGGCAATCAGCCTATCCGCTTATGCCCGAACGATTCCTGTGAACAGGATATAGTGGATAGTATTTGTACCTCGGCAGTAATACTTGCCATGAAAGGCGATTGGGTGCAAATTGAAACGAATGAGTATTGTTATATGACAGAAGATAAACCTGCTCCACATATTGTTAAAGGTTGGATTAAATGGAGAAACGATACCGTTCTATTGATTGGAGGGTATAATAATGAGTGAGGCATGTTAATGCCAAAGGTTCTTTTATTTGGAGTGATTACACTCTTCATAAACCCTTCATTTTCGGATAGTAGTATTGCATCATAATCATTAACAAAACTGTCATGAAAACAAACAAATTTTTAACCGCTGCTTCCATAGTAGCTTTAGGATTCATTTCCACTTCTGTTTTTGCTCAAAGCGCTGCTCCGGCTGCTGCTCCCGCTCCGGCAAGCAATTTTGACAAAACCCACCCTCGCAGGGCACAAGTAAACAGCCGCCTGCAAAACCAAAATGCCCGTACCGACAACAAAGTTGCTGATGGCAAAATGTCAAAAGCTGAAGGTGCAAAAATTCACGCCCAGGACCATGCCATCCGTAAGGAAGAAAAGAGAGATGCTGCTGCTAACGGCGGACATATTACCAAAGCAGAACAAAAGCACATTAACCACCAGGAGAACCACGTAAGCCGCGAAATTAAAAATCACTAAGCTTAAAAGGTAGTTCCCTAAGTAAAAACCCTGTCCTGAATATTTGGGACAGGGTTTTGCTTTTAAAGCTATCTTTGTTTGAAAGGAAAGTCTGTGAATGCATTAGCAAATAAGAAGTTTTTAAAACTGGAAGAATCCCGTCATTCTTTGCTGGAAAGCTTAAAAAAAATTGAACCGGTTAAGTTAGAAACACCACCCTCTATTGGTAAATGGTCGGTAGCACAAATATTTTATCATTTAAATAAAGCCGAACGGTTTTCAACTATATACGTAAGCAAAAAGAGGCTGGATATTAATAACCTGGAAAAAACAGGTTTTACCGAACAATTGAAGCTGGATTTTTTAAGGATACTGTTTGTTTTGCCTTTTGCACTTAAAGCCCCGGTAAAGGTGCTGGGAGATGTTCCTGAAAAAGTAGACTATAAAAGTATTACTGCTGAATGGGATGAAACACGTACTAAACTACGTGAGCTTTTAGATTCGTTACCGGACGAAATACTTTACAAAAACGTGTTCAAGCAACCGGCCATCGGCAGGGTTAATATATTTCAAATGCTCGATTTTATGCAATCGCATTTCGACAGGCATCAACGGCAGGTGGAAAAAATAGTAAAATAGGATTTGAACGTAGCATTGTTTATTATTCCCAATTAATAGTATTTGCTATTAACGTGTTATTTCTATATTTGTCAATAATATATTAAAACATTTACATCATGAATAAAAGAATTACGCTTTTAATTATCGGAATTTTTATTTCCTTTTCATTTTTAAGCAATGCTCAGCAGTTTTGGCTCGAAAACTGGACAGGAACAACTTGCGCAAAGCTGTGTCATACTTATACAGGCCCTAATGGCACATGGACTATTGATTCCACAGCTGCAAACAATGGAGCTAAATCAAACGACTGGTATTTCAGCTATACCGAACAAGGAATGGGCCGCGGACAATGCGGTTCAGGTACCGGGGTCCGTGCTACCGCACACGTTGGAAATGTAAAAGGCTCTCCCGCTTCTATATTATGCCCTAACGGAGATTGCGGGGCTTCTTATGATGCCTCGAATAGTGTAAAGGTAGTAACCAAGAAAAGTATTGTATCTCCGGTTATTAATTGTACCGGCAAAAGCAGCATCACCCTTTCTTTCAATTATATTCAGGACGGGGAAGCCGGACATGATAATGACAGCGTTGATTACTTTGACGGAACCTCCTGGTCGTTTCTTGCTGCTACACCTATAACCAATAACAGCAGTTGTGCGCCACAAGGAACCTGGACCTATTATTCAGTTGCGCTTCCTTTGAGTGCAAATAATAATGCTAATGTGCAAATAGGTTTTGAATGGACAAATGATGGAAATGGAACAGGGAATGACCCTTCGTTTGCTGTGGATAGTATTGCCCTAAGTGGCACAGGCAGCACCGCTCCTCCCATAACCGGCTTCACTGCTAGCGATACAGCAATTTGTGCGGGCGATACCGTGCAATTCACAGACCAATCTACCAATACACCCACTAGCTGGGCGTGGACTTTTACAGGCGGAAATCCGGGTATATCAGCACAGCAAAACCCCAAAGTGATTTATATAACACCCGGATATTATATGGTAAAATTAAAATCGACAAATGCCGGTGGTTCCGATAGCGTAACCAAAACAAATTATATTCATGTACTGGCTCGGCCCATTCCTGTTTTTTCAGGAAAAGATACTATATGCGCAGGTGATGCTACTACCATTTCTGTCTCCGGAGGAACAAGTTATTTATGGAGCGATGCGGAAACAACTTCTTCTATCGTCGTAAACCCTCTTACAGCTACTTGTTATAGTGTTACTGTTAGCAACGGGGTATGCTCGAAAGATTCATGTTATATGATTAGGGTAGTTCAGCCGCCGGCAACTAATCTTGATATAACAATCAATGGGGTTTCAAAAGATTCCATGTGTGCGATTGCTCAGGCATTTATATTGGGCGGAGGTTCGCCCGGAGGAGGTACCTATTCAGGGCCCAAAATTATTGGTGGAAACCATATTATCCCGGACAGTGTTGGTATGTATATAATTACCTATACCGATACAAACAGATTTGGCTGCAAAGGCATTGCTGTGGATACGCTATATGTGGTTCTTTGCGATGGAATTCAGAGTATTTCTGTTGATAATAGTATCAGCCTGTATCCTAATCCTGCCAACAATTCAATTAATCTTGAGTTTAATCAGGCCCTAAATGGTAATACTAAAATAGATATTTCGGATGTTACAGGAAGATTGATAAGCAACCGGACTTTAAATTCATTTGCCGGAAAGACACTAACAATGGATGTTTCGAATATGGCTGCCGGAATGTATTTCGTTAAGATTTCGACCCCAAAATCGGAATACTATGCAAAGTTTATTAAGCAATAAATATTTTTTTTAAAATCTTAAAAGTCCTGATAATTTACAGTCAGGACTTTTTTTATTCTTGTTGATAAATACTAAGGTATCCTGAAAATTTGCAAAAGTTTACTAAATACCTTCGCAGGATATGAGAGTATTCTGTTTTAAAACTATTGCAACAGCCGTTTTAATGATATTCGGTGTATCTGCATTTTCCCAAATTCTGCCGCCTTTTCAAAACCCGCAATGTGAGCATTGGGCCGATTCTGTTATAAAAACATTAAGCCCCGATGAACGGATTGGGCAGTTGTTTATGGTTGCTGCTTATTCTGATACTTCTATTAAACATAAGGATGATAAGGAAAAACTTGCCAAGCTTATTAATGAACAAAAAATAGGCGGCCTGATTTTTTTTAAAGGCACACCTTGCAAGCAGGCTGAACTTTGTAATTATTATCAATCCCTTTCTAATGTTCCCATGCTTATTGGTATGGATGCAGAATGGGGGCTTGCCATGCGCTTAGACAGTGTTCCGCGTTTCCCGTTTCAAATGGCTTTAGGTGCAACTCATGACACAAACCTTATTTTTAATATGGGTGCGGAAATTGCACAAGAATGCAAACGGTTGGGCGTTCAGGTGGACTTTGCCCCGGTTGTAGATATTAATGATAACCCCGATAACCCGGTAATCGGGATGCGCTCTTTCGGGGAAGAAAAAACGCATGTAACGGAAATGGGCCTTGCATATATGCAGGGCTTGCAAAGTGAAAATGTGCTAGCATGTGCCAAACATTTTCCCGGACATGGCGATACTAAAACGGATTCACATCTTTCATTGCCTGTAGTTGATTATCCTATCAGCAGGCTTGATACGCTGGAGTTTTATCCATTTGAAAAGGTTTTCAATAGCGGTATGGGAAGCACTATGGTGGCCCATTTGTATATTCCGGCGCTTGATTCAACACCTAACCGTGCCTCCACGCTATCACCTAAAATTGTGGATAGTTTACTGAAAAAGAAATTGGGTTTTCAAGGGTTGATATTTACTGATGCCCTGAATATGCAGGGAGTAGCCAAATATTACCCTCCGGGGGTAGTAGATGTTAAAGCCCTATTGGCCGGAAACGATGTGTTGCTCTTTTCGGAAAATGTGCCTAAAGCAATAGAAGAAATAAAGAAAGCGATGGAGAAAGGAGAAATAACTCAGGAAGAAATTGATGCCCGTTGTCGAAAGCTTTTAATGGTAAAAGCATGGACAGGATTGAATCACTATAAGCCTGTTGCCCTGCCAAACCTTACCAAAGAACTTAATTCGGTTAATGCAGATTATATAAACCGGTTGCTCGCAGAAAATACCATTACCGTCCTTTCCAATAAAAATAATTTACTGCCGTTAAAAAGGCTGGATACATTGCGAATTGCATCGCTTGTTATTGGTGATACAGTTCCTAATGAATTTCAAACAAGGCTTGGCTTTTATGCGCCGCTTGATAATTATAACATGAGACTTCACTGTCCGGATAGTGTGATGAATAGTATGTATCAAAAACTAAAAGTTTATAATCTGGTAATAATTGGAGTAACCCATACCAATACTCATCCGCAAGATACATTTGGTATTTCAAGGGTTGCAATTAAAATGATAGATACACTTGAAAAAAAATCAGCGGTTATACTTGATTTATTTTCCGACCCATACATAATTCCGTATCTGCCACAGGCTAATAATGCAAATGCGCTTATTCTGTCTTACCAGAATACTTCGTATATGCTTGATTATTCTGCACAACTTATTTTCGGCGGAATAGGAGGGAAGGGGAATCTTTCTGTTTCGGCTTCGCCGGATTTTAAAAGAGGTGCCGGTATACAAACGCCAAAAACCAGGCTGGAATATACTATGCCGGAAGAAGTGGGTATATCTTCTGCAAATATTGCTAAGATTGATACGATTGCCAATTATGGAATTAAGCAAAATGCTTATCCCGGATGTATTGTTCTTGCTGCAAAAGATGGAAAAGTATTCTATGAAAAAACTTTCGGAACCCGCAATTACAAGGATACTGCAAAGGTTAAGCCAAATGATATCTATGACCTTGCTTCGGTTACCAAAGTAGCTGCAACTACTATGGCGTTAATGAAATTGACCGATGAAAAAAAGGTTGACCCCGAAAATAATTTAGCGTCTATTTTACCTGAGGCAGCAAATAGCGGTATGAAGAGCGTGCTTATTAAGGATATTCTTACCCACCAGGCAGGACTAAAACCTGATATTTTGTTTTATAAAGAAACGATGACAGGAAATCAATACAGGAAGGGAATGTATAATACTGCTATGAGCGACCAATACCCGTATCCTGTGGCATCACACCTTTTTATCCGAAAAGATTATAAGGATACTATTCTCAATGAAATACTTCATTCTCCTGTCGATAAGAAGCAAGGGTATAAATACAGTGACCTGGGAATGCTATTAATGGGTTTTGCTATAAAAGATATTACGGGCAAGTCCCTTGATATTTATCTGCATGATAATTTTTACCGGCCCATGGGTTTGCAAACAATGATGTTTAACCCGATTAACAAAGTGATTGTTTTGCGCGTTATTCCTACGGAATATGACAGCATTTTCCGTAAGCAATTGCTTTGGGGTACGGTACATGACCCATCTGCTGCCATATTAGGCGGAGTTGCCGGAAATGCAGGCCTTTTTTCCGATGCTTCAGACCTTGCTTCTCTTATGCAAATGTTGCTGCAAAATGGTACGTATGGAGGAGAAAGATACATTGACAGTTCAACGGTAAGTGAATATACCTCCTGTATGTATTGCGATAAAGGTAACCGGCGCGGATTAGGTTTTGACAAACCGGAAATTGACAAAGCAAAAGAGAATCCAACCAGCCGTTCCGCTTCGCAGGAAAGCTACGGGCATTCAGGTTTTACAGGCACTTATGTTTGGGTTGACCCGAAATATGGTATTGTATACGTGTTTTTATCCAACCGGGTTGCCTCGGGCTCAGCCGATAACAAACTGGCTAAACTTAATATCAGGACTGACATACAACAGGTGATTTATAATGCGATTGGTGTAAAGTAAATATCTTTGTCTCCATGAAAACAGTAAAATACTTTACCTCACTGTCAATTCCCCAAAAAGTACTCTGTTTAATAATGGTTGTTTTTGGTTGTATATTTTTTATAACCGTAATAGGAAATCATTATTACTTCCGGACTTATGCATACGATTATGCAGTTCACAATTTTGCCTATTGGGATTATTCTCACTTCCGTATAAGTCCTGTGCCATGCTGGAAGGTATTTAACGGAGGCCCCACTACATTCATACAAGACCATTTTTCACTGCTGCTTATGTATTTTGTTCCTTTTTATTGGCTGTTAAACTGGCTAACGGGCACATATACATTACTTATAATTGTAGTTGGGTTTATATTATTAAGCGCATGGGCTTTATACAGGCTTATAAAACTAAAAACGAATGATGAATGGCTCGCTGTGATTTCTGTTTTATATTATTTTCTGTTGCAGGGGAGATATAGTTCATTTGGTTCTGATAATATTATTTTGACAATATGCTGTTGTTGTGTTCCGCTTTTTTTGCTGTGTTTTGAATTGAAAAAATATGTTTTAGCTTTCAGTATATTTATTCTTTTGCTCTTTTCACGGGAAGATATGCCGCTCTGGTTTATTTTCATATTCATGGTTCTTATTGTCTGGCATTGGAAAGAAAAGAAAGTAGTTGTTTATTGTATAACAG
>DATHOL010000124.1:0-6299 GCA_035484895.1 Bacteroidia bacterium
TGTAGCCTTATACTAAAAAGACGCGCATGAGAAAATTTAAAATACTGATAGCTGAGGATGATGTTCTATTACTTAAAGCCCTTGGATTTTACCTGGAAAAAAAGGGATATGAGTTAATGCTTGTTCCTGATGGCAGGGATGCGATTAATAAAATAAAAGAAAATCAGTATGACCTTATTGTAACCGATATTAATATGCCTTTCAGTAATGGAATGGAGATAATATCGCTGGTAAGAAATGAGCTAAAACTTAAAACCCCCATTATTGTTTTAACATCTATGGGGCTCGAAAATACCGAACTGGAAGCTTTTCACATTGGGGCTGATGAGTTTATTGCTAAACCATTCAGCCCGCAGGTGCTTGGTGTAAGGATAGAGAAAATTCTCAGTACGGTAAATAAGTAAATCAGCATAATATATAATGAAACGATACTTACTTTGTTTGCTTACATTGTTATCATTCGTTTGTGGAATATCAGCACAAAACCCTGACTCATTGCTGGGTGTTGCTGAAAAGGAAGCCTACAAAAATCACTTTGCCGAGGCCAATCATATCATGGTTAATTTGCTTGCCAAGTATGATACCAACAGTGATTATGTTACTTTTTACGGCGCACTTTGTTCCTGGATGCACAAATATGATTCATCAAAGGCCATTTTGCGCAAAGAAATTTCGAGACATCCTAATAATTTAGATGCTTACGACGCCCTTACCGATGTGGAGCTATGGACTAAAGATGATTCTGTCTTAATACTTGATTGCAATAAAGCCTTATTAATACCCAAAGCAAACAAGGAAGCATACATGCTTAAAATTGCCCAGGCTGAAAAGGATAAACAAGATTTCAATTCCGCTTTTACGGTAGTTGATTCTTTCCTGACTAAGAATCCCGGTGATACCTCTGCAAAAAGCGTACATACGGATATATTAGCCGCCGCAGCTCAAAAAACAGCCGATTCGCTGTTCGATTCGGCCTTGCATTCTTCCTATAGAAGGCAGTTGATTCCGGCTGAAAAAATTGTAAGTAAACTGGTAAAGGAATACCCCGATAATTCCGATTATAAAATATTATGGGCCCGTTTGCTTGGATATAGGCGCAAAGCAGATACCTCGGAAATATTGCTGAGGGAAGTGATTGCCAAAGAACCTAACAATATTGAAGCCTATGATGCTTATGCTGATGATGAACTTGTAACATTAAGATTTAAGCATTCTGAGGAACTTGCCGATACCGGCATTGGATTGCCTGTGAAGGGAGACAGAACAGCATTGGTAATTACCAAAGCAAGCGCACAGGATAACCTGGAAGAATACTATGGCGCGATAATAACATTAGACTCGCTGGTAAAAAAACGCCCTAAGTATAAAGAGGCGACAGATTTATATAAAGTAATACTTGCACACATAAAGCAGCATCAGGCTGATTCGATATACGCTATTGCCCTTAAAGAGGCTACCAAAAGACAATATGATTCTGCACATAAACATTTAGATACTATTATTAAATGGTTCCCAACCAATGTAGATTATCTGATGCTACAAGGACGCGTATATTCCTATCAGGGAAAATATGATACGGCTATAACCATTCTGAATAAATGCATAAAAATGGCTCCTCATAACATGGATGCCTATGATGCACTTACTGATGCTGAACTATGGAAGAGGGATTTTCCTGCTACCATTACAGATTGCGATAAAGCTTTGTCCGATTCTATGTTTTTGAAATATCCGACGATGAGGCCCAAAAAGCAGGACACAGCTAAAATGGTTTTACTAAGGGATTCCCTGAAAAGAGATTCTGCTAAAAAGGCAATAGCTATGGCTACTGCGCTCATGTTAAAGAATGATTCCCTGCATAATGATTCCGTGAAAAAAGGACTTTCTTTTGCTCCTTTTATAAACCGCGATTCCTTGATGAAGGATTCGGCAAAAAGGCAATTGGCAAGAGATTCAGATGCACGCAAATATTATTCCGTATTTATGCTTAAACGGGCAAAAGCTCAATTTGCAATGCTGGATTACCGTGGTTGTGTAAATACACTGGATACTATGCGCAAGATTGATTCAACCAATACGGAAGCCAATAAGTTACTTGCTGAAGCGAAGATTAAACTCTTGAAAAACACGCTGCAATTCGGGTATCTGCTGAATGTATTTAATGCCGCACCATTTGGCCCATGGGATTACTGGTGGATACAATATACCCGAAATATTCTGCATTGCCCTGTTTCCGCTAAGATTACCTATGGTTCTATTTTTGGCTTGCCTGTTGGTTGGCGCAACGGGGTGCAATTTGAAGTAGGGGCTTATCCAAGTATTACCAGAACTACCTCGGCTGATGCTACCGTAGCCTATTCCAATAATTTTGCAGTATTCCCGCAATGGCAAATTTCAGCCAATATTATCCAAAAGCTGCCACTGGGTTTTGAAGGTTCCATAGGCGGAACTTATATGCACTTTATTGATGTGGTAGATAACCCGGCAACACCTCCGCAGGATGTGTGGATTTTTGATCCCTATATCGGCTATTACTTTGGAATAGATAAGTGGCAATTATCATACCGGCCTTATTTTGTTTACAAAGCTCCTACTATTTATGTAACACATACTGCTGTGCTGCGACGCTTCTTTGGAAATTCGGATACATGGGCAAGCTTATATGGCACCTATGGAACTTCTCCGTTTGTCGACTATTTTCAAATAAGCCCTGTAGCTACCAAAGTTGAAATGGTAGGTGTAGATTATCAAACCAGGCTACCGCATAATTGGCTAATTTGGCCCATGGTATCGTATGAATATTTAGAATATTATCCCCCAAATGAATTATTTGGCAATATGTTCTATTTCCAGGTAATAATTACAAAACGATTCTAATGAAAATAGTAAGAAGTTTATTCATACTTGTTTTGCTTTTCGGAATTGGGTATTTCCTTTTTAAGGTTGACCATGAGAAAGGAGAGTTTATACCTACGCTTGTTTCAACCGACAGCGTATACAGGTTTTCTAAATTAACCGGGCCGATGGATAGCACCGTTATTCAGCCTATGCATCGCACCTCATGGAAAACATATTCGAAGGGAGAAAATTATGGAATAGCCATTCTGTTATTGGATACCAACGATAATTCAAACTGGCTTGGCCTTGTGCACACCTTTAAAAGTTTCGGTATTCCGTTTAAAATATATACCAATGTTGACAGCGCTTTGAAGCACGATGTAATATATGTGTATCCATTCATAAATGGCTCGATGGACCGGGCAGCTTTGAATAAACTGGCACAGTTTCCTCAGCATGGGGGTACGCTTATAGCCCAGTGTGTGGAAGGAGTCCTCGACCAGGTATTTGGGTTTACAGCAATGATATCTACCAATAAAAATTTCAGCGCCAGGATAGCAGATGTAAACAGTCCGTTGTTAAAGGAGTTCACTGACCCGAAAGAACGTGAAATCATGTTTGCCAATCATGCCTTATTTAAAGAATCGGAAGGAACTTATGGATATAGTGGTTTAATGGGTAATCCTTTAATGGTATATCCAAACGGACAGGCATTTTTAACCGAACGTGATTATGCAGGGGGAGGAAAGGCGTTTGCCTTTGGCATAAATATTGGATACTTTGCCATGGCATGTGAAAATGCCAGGGACCTTGAAGCATACCGTACGTATACAAACAGTTACGAGCCTTCGTTGGATGTGCTTATAAGGATAATAAAGAATATTTATACTTCTTCTTCTAAAACTGCTGTTACATTGGGAACTGTACCTGATAATAAAAAATTAACAGTTTGCATTACCCACGATATAGACTATTCCCGTTCTATGATAAATGCGATTGACTATGCTAAAATGGAAAAGTCGAAGGGTGTTACGGCAACCTATTTTATACAAACCAAATACATTCATGATTTTAATGATGATGCTTTTTATAATGATACGGCTGTAGGAACCATGAGGTTTTTAGATTCACTTAAAATGGAGTTGGCCAGCCATTCTATTTCGCATTCCCACCAATTTATGGACTTTCCAATGGGAAAAGGCAATGAAAAATATCCTTCTTATCATCCGGTGGTAAAATCAACAAAACTTACCAGCGGCGGTACTATACTCGGGGAATTGAGGGTGAGTAAATTCCTGCTCGATAATTTTATAAAAGACAAACCGACAGTTTCCTTCAGGCCGGGATATCTTGCATATCCATATACATTGCCGCAAGCTTTGCAGGCTACCGGATATAAATACAGTTCGGATGTACCCGCCAACCCTGTTTTAACGCATTTACCCTATCAAATGAATTACGACCGGAGTTATGATGAAGAATTGCCTCTTTTTGAATTTCCTCTTACTATTACGGACTTAGAACTTCCTGTAATGGATAAGCGGATTGATTCAGCGTTGGCTGTGGCCCACAAAATAAGTAAATACGGAGGGTTTTGGAGTACCCTTATCCATCCTGATATACTTGGCACCAAATATCATTTTGAAGAAGTGTTTCTTGACAGTATAAAAAGCATAGCCTATATTACCACTATGCGCGAATTTGGCGATTGGTGGATGGCACGAAACAATGTGCACTATTATGTGCGTAAAAATGGAAATGGCTATGAATTGCATATTACTACCCCTGCACCAATGAGTAATTTAACATTTTTTGTTCCCGCCGGCTGGAATTGTACTACTACCGGCCAACCGATTACACAAACGGGCAATGCCGTGTTGGTTAAAAATGTAACGAATGGTATGACTATTAATTTTGCAGCAAAATGATAACAGAAATTATAGCGGCAAATGCAGTAGCAAATACGGCAGAAAAAATTGCCAATGCCGTAAATTATCCATTTGCACACAATATAGAAACTATTGTGGTGTTCATGATTTTGCTATTCACATATTCTTCCATCATACTTTTCCTGGCGGTAATTATCCTTCGGCTTCGCAAAAACCAGTTTGAAAAACGGGCGGAATTTATCAAATCAGCGCTGAACGGATTAATAATGGGGGCTGCTTTTGCAGGTACCGAAGAGGAATTGAATGAAGTAATACTTCAGGCAAAACCTGCATTTTCAAAACACATCAAAACCTCGAGCCAGGGGCAAATAATGATTAACGAGGTAATGAACATGCACAGTAACCTTACAGGGCAATCAAAACATAATTTATCGAGGTTATTTATGGAAACCTGCCTCATGACTTATACCATGCGGAATTTGGGAAATGAAAACTGGCACGTAAAAGCATCGGCAATTCGTACATTGGCACAAATTAATTCAGAAGCACATATTCCAAAAATTGAAAAATATGCTCTTCACCACAATATCTATTTGCAGCAGGAGGCACAAATTGCACTGGTTAATTTAAGGGGGTATGACGGGCTTGATTTTTTAGGGAAACTTAAAAACGCACTTTCCGACTGGCAGCAAATTAACTTATTGGATGTGCTGCGGAAACTGGATAAGGACAAAGCCCCTGATTTTAGCCAGTGGCTTTCGAATAAAGAAGATACCATTAAGCTTTTTTCCATCCGCCTGATTCACTTTTTTCAGCAAGGGTATAACAGCGATAAGTTGGAAGCGTTTGTGAACAGTGAAAATAAACTATTAAGAAATGAAGCTATTGCAGCATTGCAAAAGATAAAACCAGGTTCTCATTTTGCAACTTCAAATACGGTTAAAGCATGATACTTACACTAGAAATAATTATTTGGATAATATTCGTGTTTACCCTTTTTATAATGGTATCATACCTTTTTCTGGCATATTTGTCGTATAAGGCGCTCCGGGTATATTTCACAAAAAACAGTTTTACCGATTATAATACTATTCTAAATTCGCCTTTAGCTCCGCCGCTTTCCATTGTTTCGCCGGCCTATAATGAAAGTAAATCTATTGTAGATAATGTGAAGACACAATTGTCTCTTCACTATAATGAATATGAAATCATCCTTGTTAATGACGGAAGTACAGATGACTCACTTCAAAAGTTAATTACAAACTTTCACCTGGAGAAAAAGGATATAAAAATTCCGCAGCATTTGCCAACCAAAGAAGTGCTGGGTGTTTATAAGTCAAGTAACCCGGCGTATAAACGATTGATAGTTATTGATAAAGTAAATGGAGGTAAAGCCGATGCATTGAATGTGGGAATCAATGCCTGCACTACAGATTATGTAACATGTATTGATGTGGATTGTGTACTGGAGCAGGATTCATTACTTAAAATGGTTAAGCCCTTTCTTGACCGTACCGACAAAAAGCGTGTTATTGCCAGCGGCGGGGTTGTGCGTATTGCCAACGGCTGCGT
>DATHOL010000125.1:0-3493 GCA_035484895.1 Bacteroidia bacterium
GTACTCCATAAATAGCTATACGGCGCAGTTCCTCCGTGCACAATTGCTGCAGCACCTCCATTGTTTCCTCCGCGGCAACTTACTTCTTTTACAGTAGTTGTAATGTTTATAGAAGGTGTTTGCGTAATAGCTACCGATGCAGATGTTGAGCAACCACCCGTTTCAGTTACGGTTATAGTATATACTCCTGCTGAAAGGCCGGATGCCGTAGCGTTAGTGCCTCCGCTTGGCGACCATAAGTAAGTGTATGGGAGCGCCCCGGTAGAAGCAAAGGCTGTTGCACTGCCCTGGCTGCTATTGCAGGGGGCTATATTGGTATGCGATGTTATGGTTACCCCAAATGTTGTAAGCATTACAGGATTGGAAGCAAAGCCATTTGCAGTAACCACTAATGAATAGGTTCCTCCGGCAATAGATGGAAGTGTAAAGTAGGCAGTATCTTCCAGGCTATCGGTCTGCACAGCGCCAATCCGGTTCCAATTGGAGGTGCGGGCATAATATACATTGGTTCCGTCAGTCAGGCGTATTATTGGATAGTTGGTTGCCATTTGCCAGTCATCGCCATAACTGGCGCCTTCGGATATTCCGTTGAATAATTTTCCGGTTATCATGTAGCTGTTGCAATGAATATCGGTAATATTATCAATAGTCGGTTTGCCTTGTGCAATAGGTGCACTGCCGGGAGTATAGATATAATATTGCCTGGAAATGGAATGCTGGCTGATGGAAACGAGAATAGTACCGTCGGGAAGACTGAGCATTTGTGTTTGGTAACTGCTAACACCTTTCAGGGAATCGGTCCCGAAAACAGGGATGGTATCGGTTACCTGTGCAAAAGTATTGGTGGTATAATCATATTCGAGAAAATAAGCCGGGCTGCGGAACTCATCGTTATTACTTGTGCCTACCGGAGAAACAGCGCAAAGGATTTTTCCATTCACGAGCATTGCAGAAGAAGCATCGGGCATACCTAGTTGCGCTCCGTTAATTACCGGAAAGCTATCTGCCGATACCCATGTTCCGTGTGTTATGTTGCCCGAAGGGCTATAGATTGCATTGTAGGGAGTGGCGCCAAAGAAAATTGCTTTGCCATTGGGCAATAAAAATGAGCCACCGGCTTCTTCTCCAAAAGGGTCGTATAAATTACCGGGTACAGTATCATCATGAACCCATTTATTTACTTGCGGAATGTAACGGTTTGTAAAACGCGAAGCAATACCAACAAACATAACGCTGCTATCGCGCAGTTTCAGCCATGAGGCTTCATCATGATTATAAAATGCCGTAGGAGCTACTGTAAATAAATTTGTTGAAGGTGTGTAAAAGAGACAATCATACGATGGGATAGAACCAATTTGCGGGCCTTCGAGCACTGTTCCGTTATACAGAAGTTCTGAATTTCCGTCATATACCTGCCACCCGGCAGGCAAACCACCTATACGGGTCCATACATTGGTAGAAGGATTATAGACTTCTCCGGCAGTATCTCCTGCGCCATATTCTCCGCCTGAAACATATACATTACCGTTAGGCAGCACCTGTGTGGAAAAGAAAAGCCTGCCGTTGTGCATAGACCTGATAGTATCCCATGTGCCATTTGCATAGCTGCCATGTATATCGGGTGTAAGCCTGTCCCAGCCTGTTCCATAATCTCCTCCATGGTTGTTGTGGCAAATTACTGTTCCATCTGTCATTAAAAGGCATACGCCATAATTAGAGTGGGGGGCAAGGCTTTTTACAGCGGTCCAGGTGCCCGTTTGCGCTGATAAATAAGTAAAAAGTGAAAAACTAAAAGCTAAAAATAAAGCAATGCGTAATTTTTTCATGGAGTAATGATAGTTTTGGTCAGCAAAAATAATGGGGAGGAAAGATTCAAAAGTAAAAAAAATCCGCTTCATTGAACTAATGAAGCGGATTTTTCACCGGATTCTTTGCCAGTCGGCCTTCGGCTATTTTTGAAGCAGCCTTAGTACCCGCGAAGTTGCACTTCGTGGGCTAATATCCCTTTAAGCTCTGCTTTACGTTAAATTTTCTCATTCAGCTTCGTACCCGCGAAGTTGCGCTTCGGGGGCTAATATCCTTTTAAGCTCTGCTTTGCATTAAATTTTCTCATTCAGTTTTACAGGGCTTTCAGGATTGGCACTACTTAACCTCCATTCATGAGGTTGATTAACAAAACCCGCCTCAACCGGATTAGTATGAATATAGTTAACCTTTTGTTGAATCATTTTATTGGAGTATAGATAGAATGGATGATTACTTTGTTGCCAAAACTGCATGGTTTGTTTATGCGGACTTATTTTACCGTGCCATTGAAATTGATTCAACATCCATTCCCTTCGGCTTTCCTGAATATTTTCCTCAATCGTTTTAATCATTTTCTTGGATGTAAAAGATTTGAAGTCCCTCAAAATATTTGACAATTCTCCATTCTCAGAATAGGTAATGAAATGAACATGGCTTGGCATAATGCAGTAACAATATATCTTTAAATTTTTATTTGCCTGGCAGAATGAAATGCTGTCTACCAATATATCTTGGTAGTTTCTGCGTGTGAAAACATCAATCCAGCCCACCACGCTAAAACTGACAAAATATAGACCGTCGGCGTATGTCTTGTAGCTTTCTGACATTGGTATGTCAAATGTAAGTAATTATTGGTAAGTACAACTTACCTTTTATTATCCCACGAAGTGCAACTTCGGGTACGGGGGCTTGTTAAATTATCGGGCTTAGTACCCGCAAAGTTGCACTTCGTGGAACAGTAACCATTTTAGCTCTGCTTAAACTAATTATTTTTTATTTAGTTGGATCAAACTTATTTTTATTGGTAAGTACAACTTACCTTTTATTATCCCACGAAGTGCAACTTCGCGGGTACGGGGATTTAGCTCAGGACTGCACTGCTCATTTATTTTTGAAGCAGCATCCTTTTGGTATCTACCACGTTGCCATTTACTACAAGGCTGTAGGAATAGATGCCGCTTGTTAAATTATCGGGTGTAATATTTAATGTGCCATTACCAGTTTGGTTTAGTTCAACAGTTTTTATTTTGTTGCCATACGTATCATAAAATACAATACTTGCACCTTGCGTGCCCACAGGCAAGTAGTAGTTTATTTTAGTAGCAGTATTAAAAGGATTAGGAATGTTTTGATATAACAACGGAGCATTTGCCAATGCAGATAAAGTTACATCCTGCGTATTAAGGATAGTTGCATTGCTATCTCCTGAGTTGCCACTACCACCTCCGTTATGGCGATTTGCACCATGCCCGTTGTTGCAAAGTTGAGTTAAGCAGCTTTGTATGCTTTTGAATGCAGCACGAAGGCTATCAAGCGTATTGCGTAGACTGTCATTCGTTTGTTTTTGCTTAATTGAATCAGTATAAGCTATTTGCATTTGCTCCTGAAAACCTGCGGTTAGGATGGCCGCAAATTGATTATAGTCAACAGCATTTATGGTGGAAGCAGGTACAGTAATATTCATTGC
>DATHOL010000126.1:0-9129 GCA_035484895.1 Bacteroidia bacterium
AAAATTCCAGTTCATTATTTCCCCAGCCGTCGCCTTCCGTACCGGTGTCAAAGGCCCAGTTTTGAGCATTAATTGCAGCATCATCAAATTCATCGTGCCACACCATGGTCCATGTTTGCGCAATGCTGTGTGTAGTGCAAAAAAGAAAACAAAAAGCAAAGGCGCAAACAATTTTTTTCATAATTGAAATCCGGGCTCCTGTTAAATTAATTCTGCAATTTCCGTATAGGCTTATTGGCATCCAATGGGCTAAGGCTGGCAATAATTTCATTTTCAAAATCTGCTTCGTTATGTACCTTAACTGAAATTGGAAGATAAACAAGGGGAGCAGTTCCAAAGTCTTTCATCAGCTCGCCTACATGCAAGCGCATGGAATCCTTTTCGGTTGTTATAATAACTTTATGCGGATTAGATATGTTATTGAATGCTTTCATAATTTTTGCTATATCCGCATTGGTAAATATATGATGGTCCTTAAAAGGAACGTGAACCACATCTCTTGCTATTTCTGCCAGGTGATTATATATGCTATGCGTATTGGCAATGCCTGTAAATAAAAGTACGGTGCAGTTTTTGTCTATGGCCGGCGCGGGCGTATAACTTTTAAATACAGGAGCCATTGGCTCATAATGGATGCTCGAAAAGAAAACTTTTTGTGTAGATGTGGGATTGATATTTTTAAGAATCAATTTCTTTTCCACATCCGAAATAGCAAACGGAATATTGGTTATAATAATAATATTGGCCCTTTTATATCCGCCTTTTGGCTCTCTCAGCCTGCCTGCCGGAAGCATCGAGTCATTGTAGAAAGGGTCGTTGTAATTGGTAAGTAATATAGACAGGTTACGTTTAACATAGCGGTGCTGGAATCCGTCATCTAAAATTATCATGCGAAGCTGAGGGTTTAAACTCAGTAATATCTTTATTCCGCGTACACGGAATTCATCAACGGCAATGTATATATCTTTCAACCTTTTTTTCAGTTGCATCGGTTCATCGCCTATTTCCTTGGCGTTGCTGGAATTATTTACCAGCAGGAAACCTTTGTTCAGTCTACCGTAACCCCGGCTCAAAATGCCAATCTTGTGGGGGGGTAAATCAAGGTTTTCGTATTGTCCGTTCAGTTTTAGTAATAAGCGGGCAATGTATTCCGAGTGCGGTGATTTACCCGTTCCGCCCGCCGAAAGATTACCTATGGATATAACCCAAAGAGGGAACCGCTGAGAACGCAATACGCCCATATTGAAAAACATATTGCGGGCGGTTACAATTGTTCCGTATAAAAAAGAAAAAGGATATAAAAGATATTTCACGGTTTTTAAATGCTATTTATTCTCAATCATTTTAACAAATTCATCCTCTGAAATCATTGGTATTTTCAGCTTTTTAGCTTTGTCAGCTTTTGATGGGCCCATATTTTCACCTGCAATTACGTAGGATGTTTTTGCAGATATGGAACCCACATGTTTACCTCCGTTTTTTTCTATCATGTTAACCATTTCGTCTCTCGAATGTTTTGCAAATACACCTGAAATAACAAAGGTTTTGCCTTCAAGCACATTGCTGAACAAAGCCAATTCCATAGGGTCGAGTGCAAAGTTAAGCCCTTTTTCCCGTAATCTTTCAACTATCTTCATATTATACGGATCGCTGAAAAATTGTTGTATGCTCTTCGCAACTATTTCGCCTACATCGGCCACATTGAGTAATTGCTCAATAGTTGCCTTTTCGAGGGCATCCATGCTTTTGAAATGGTAGGCGAGCTTTTTTGCCGATGTTTCACCTATATGCCGTATGCCAAGGGCAAATAATACTCTTTCAAACGGCACTTTTTTCGATTCTTCAATACCCGCTACTATATTGGTTGCTGATTTTTCAGCCATCCTTTCCAACGGAATTATTTTTTCTACCGTAAGGTCATACAAATCGGCAATATTGTGAACCAAATTAGCCTTGAAAAACAAATCAATGGTTTCGCTGCCCATGCTTTCAATATTCATGGCCCGCCTGGCCACAAAATGTTCTATTTTACCTTTTATCTGCGGAGGACAGTTCATTTCATTGGGACAAACATGGTTGGCTTCGCCCTCCCTTCGTATGAGCAGTGCATTGCATTCCGGACAATGGGTTGGGAATTCAACCGGTGTAGAATTATGTTTCCTTTTGGATAAATCAACTTCGGTTATTTTAGGAATAATTTCACCGCCTTTTTCCACCCAAACAGTATCGCCAATGCGGATGTCCAGTTTTTTAATAATATCATCATTATGAAGGGTGGCTCTTTTTACCACTGTTCCAGCCAAAAGAACGGGATGCAGGTTTGCAACAGGTGTTACAACCCCCGTTCTTCCCACCTGGAATGATATGCTGCTTAAGGTTGTTGAAGCCTTCTCGGCCTGGTATTTAAACGCTACCGCCCAGCGTGGCGATTTAGCTGTCAATCCAAGCATCTGCTGCTGTTTGAAAGAGTTAACTTTAATTACTATTCCATCAATATCGAATGGCAAATCGTGTCGCTTTTTTTCCCATTTGACGATAAAAGCATGTACTTCCTTCATGCCTTTCACCAATTCGGTATGTTCGGATATTTTAAATCCCCACTTTTTGGCATGTTGAAGGCTTTCATAATGATTTTGGAAGGGCAGGTTTTCTCCCAGTATGTAATATAGCGTGCTGTCTAGTTTTCTTTTTGCCACCTCGGCAGAATCCTGCATTTTTAATGTGCCTGAAGCTGAATTGCGCGGATTGGCAAAAGGCTCGTCGCCGGCATCTTCCCGCTCTTTGTTTATTTTTTCGAATATTTTTAAGGGAAGATACACTTCTCCGCGCATTTCAAACTCCTCCGGATAGCCACTTCCATGGAGTTTTAGCGGTATGCTTCGTATAGTTCGTGCATTTACCGTTATGTCATCGCCTTGTGCGCCATCACCCCGTGTAATAGCATGTTGCAAGGCGCCATCTTTATAAATAAGGCTGATGGATAAACCGTCATATTTCAATTCACAACAATATTCCAAATCATCGCCTACCACTTTGCGCACCCGCTCGTCAAAATCATTCAGTTCCTCTTCCGAATAAGTGTTAGCCAGCGAAAGCATAGGGTATTTATGCTTCATCTGTTTAAATTCTTTGCTTACAAAACCACCTACCCGTTGGGTGGGTGAATTGGGCTTAACCAGATCAGGATGTTCCTTTTCCAGTTGAATGAGTTGCTCTAATAATTTATCAAACTCAAAATCGCTTATAACAGGGTTCGACAAAGCATAATAATTGTAATTATGCTCTTCAATAATTTTCGATAAACGCGCTATTTCTTTTTCCGCCTCTTTCTTATCCATTTAGCCTGTAAAATGAAGGTGTAATATTAGCTAAAAATGACGGCACTTAAGCATTCTATTTTTACCATTCAGGTCATTTTTTATAGTTATATCACTGAAAGCCATTTTGCTCAGCAGTTCCATTAAATCGTGGCCCAGGTCTTCATTCATTTCAAAATAAAGGGTAACGGATTTTAATTTTTTAGCATAGCGGGAAATAGCTTCATAAAAAACCAAAGGCGTTTCATCGGGGACAAACAATGCCAAATGGGGTTCATACATATATACATTCCGCTGCACCGTATTTTTATCAGATGATGGTATGTAGGGTGGGTTCGAAACTATAATATCAAATGATTCATCTTTCATTTCCTCCACTAAATTTAATGCATTCACTTTTTGGAAGCGGACATCCAGGTTCAGGTTTTTGGCGTTTTCTTTTGCTACTGCCAAGGCCTTTTCCGATACATCAATACCTGTAACATCGCAATTTGGCAAATATTTTTTTAGCGCCAGCGCAATGCATCCGCTACCCGTGCACACATCCAGAATTTTCAGTTTAGCGCCTTTGTTTTCTTTAACTATCCAATCAACCAGTTCCTCTGTTTCCTGCCTCGGAATTAAAACATCGGGATTTACTTTCAGCATCATTCCGTAAAAATGGGCGGTGCCCAAGAGGTGCTGAATGGGTATGCCTTTTTTCAGGTCATTTAATAAAGAGGCTATTTTTTCACATTGTTTAGCATCAAATTCAAGGTCAGGTTGCGAAATGATAATTAACTTTGGAATCTCAAGGGCATCAATAAGAATGTAGTTAAGAATGATTTGCGACTCCTCTACAGAATATAAGTTTCCTAATTCGGCCCGGAATAAATCTTTGAGTTCTTTTAACTTCATGGTTCAAATATAATCTTAATCAAGTATATACGAAAATAAAGAAGAAGCGGTTGTCTGTACACGAAAAATATATTAAAAAGTGCTTAAAATTGGCGGCCAAAGGGTTTGGGAGTGTTGCGCCTAATCCGATGGTAGGTTGTGTAATAGTTCATAAGGGCAAAATAATAGGGGAGGGCTATCACGAAAAGTATGGCGGCCCGCATGCAGAAATAAATGCTATTAATCCGGTAAAAAAGAAGGAGTTGTTGAAGGGTTCAACTCTTTATGTATCTCTTGAACCCTGTGCCCATCATGGCAAAACCCCGCCCTGCGCCGATGCTATATTGAAATATGGAATAAAAAAAGTTGTGATAGGCTCTGTCGACCCGAATCCACTTGTAAAAGGCAAAGGAATTGCCAAACTTATCCATGGCGGATGCGATGTTATTACAGGCGTTCTGGAAAAAGAATGTATGGATTTGAACAAACGGTTTTTTACTTTTCATAGCGAGAAGCGTCCATATATTATACTTAAATGGGCCATGACGAAGGATGGATTTATGGATATAAACCGACAGATGGGAGAAAAACCTTTAAAAATTACAGGGGCGCAAGCCAATAAACTTTCGCATACATGGCGAAGCGAAGAACAGGCTATTATGGTTGGAACGAATACCGCTGTAATGGATAACCCGAAACTTACCACTCGTAATGTAAAAGGCCGGTCTCCTGTTCGGATTGTAATAGACAGAAACCTTAGTATCCCTGCAAACTCTAATATCTTTAGTAACTTTGCATCAGTAGTGGTACTGAATGCTAAGAAAAATGCTAAACAAGGAAATATAGAGTTTGTAAAAATGAAATTTAAGGGCAATGTATTAGGCAGCGCAATGACGGAATTATACAAACGCAATATTCAATCGGTAATAGTGGAAGGCGGAGCGAAATTATTAAACTCATTTATCGAGCAAGGCTTGTGGGATGAAGCCCGGCTATTTAGTTCCGGTACCAAAATAGGAGCAGGTATTAAGGCTCCTGCATTCAGCTATAAAGCAACATCTAAAATAAAAGCGGGGAATGATACGTTAACACAGTATGTACGAAAATGAATTTGCAAGTTTATAGTAAGATTCCTCACTATGTTCGGAATGACACCATTAATAAGAGTGGTTGGAAGGAAGAGGCTGCGGGCGAAGCCCGCAGCCTCTTCCTTCCTCATTGCAGATTTTTTTGTCATTCCGAGCGCAGTGAGGAATCCGGCTTTTGTCAAGTTCGTAATAACAGTTTTTAGCATGAAAAAAATAATTGTAATAGCACTCTTCACTCTTAGCTCCTCACTATTCATCCCGCAATTCTGCGAAGCACAATACGTAAGGCCGGGTGTGGACAGTTCAAGTGCGGGAAAACGTTTGCCACCCAAGACTTTTGAGGATAACCTATCTCTCGGAGGCAGTTTCGGATTGCAGTTTGGCGATATTACTTTTATTGAACTGGAACCGCTGTTGAATTATCATGTGGGTGAAAAGTTTATGGTAGGGATAGGGCCTATATACCAATACCTGAAAGTGGAAGACCCTTATTTTGGCAATTATACTTCCAGTACCTATGGAGCCCGCATTGCAGCTATGTATTTTCTGCCGGAAGAACTTTCCAAAATATTTATAATGGGCGAATATGATGTGCTGAATGTGCCCGAGCCCAGTTTATATTCGTATCAAATTGAAAGAGGATATCTTACCTTCCCATTACTGGGAATAGGCTATAAAGAAGAAGTTACCGACCGTACTTTCTTTTATGTGTATGGCTTGTGGAATTTTAATAATTCCATTTACAACCCGTTTTCCAATCCTATAATAAATGTTGGGGTGGATGTGGGGTTGGGGCGCTAACTTCAATTACGAATTAGGAATTACGAATTACGAGGCATTCGTGATGAACATGGCTTTTCCCTCGCCTTGTAGGAGAGGGTAGAGTGAGGTTTTTTTACAAAAAAATACATTTCTCGCAAAGACGCAAAGTCGCTAAGAGAAAACGGATTTTGCTTTGCGGGCTTTGCGCCTTTGCGAGACAATTTTACCTCTCAATTACTACCTTCCCTTCCCCCATCAAACTACCATCTGTATTTAATACGCGGTAAAAATAAATACCGTTGGGCTGAGAACTTAAGTTAAGTGAATAGCGATTAGTGGATGGTGAATAGTTTGAGGAAAATACTTTTTCCCCAAGTACATTGTAAATTTCAATAGTTGCGGGCACAAAATTTTGTGCCCCTACAAATGAAATGGTGAAGATGCCCGAGGAGGGGTTGGGGAAAACGGAAAGGTTATTCGACACGAATTTCACATCATTTAAAGAAGTAGCTACCTCACAAATTGAGGAAAGTGTTCCACCACTATCTGCGATTCCACCTGTACGTTCAAAGCCAACAGAACCCACGGAATATCCTCCACCAATACGTCCACCAGAGTCGATAACTCCTCCACTCCCATTAACTGAACATGCATTTTCTAGAGAATCAAGTTTTATTGTAAAAATGTCATACGCCCCAAATCCATAAGAAGTGGTATTTCCTACAATTAAGTATCCTCTATCACTAGATTTACAAATAGAATACCCATAATCGTTGCCAGACCCTCCAATTGTTTTTGTCCATAAAAGACTACCTGCGGCAGTTAATTTAATTAAATAGACATCATACCCTCCTGCACCATAGCTGTTTGTATAGCCAGTAATAAGAAAGCCTCCATCATTTGCCTGAACTAAAGAGTAGCCAACATCAGTTCCCGTACCACCAATAGTCCTGTTCCATAAATAATTACCTAAGGAATCAAATTTAACAACGTATACATCATAGCCACCTTGTCCATATGAATCAGTATATCCTGCTGCGACATACCCACCATCAGAAGATTGGATAATAGAATAGGCTCCATCATAGCCACCTGTACCGCCAGATGTTTTGGACCATTTCGCATTATCGTTTGAATCAAATTTTATTATATATAAATTTTCATGACTAGGATAATAACCAAACTCCGCAGTATATCCAGCAACAATATACCCTCCATCTTTAGTTCCTACAATTGAATACAAATCATTATCTAAAGTACCGATATCCTTATTCCAAAGAAGGCTTCCAGATGAATCTAATTTAATGATATAAGCATTGTCAGATACTCCATTATTTACAGTGCCGGCAATCAGGAATCCTCCATCTTTAGATTGAATAATTGACCTGCCAAAATCGTCTTCGTTGTTTCCAATTGTCTTTGTCCATAGAAGTGTACCTATTGAATCTAATCTTATTACGTATACATCATTATTTCCCACACCAAATGAATTCGTGTATCCTGTTACTATATAGCCTTTATCCTTTGTCTGAATAATCGACCAGCCAAATTCATTAACAGTTCCTCCTATTGTTTTTGTCCATTGTAGATTCCCTATAGAGTTTAACTTTACAACATACACATCATAACCTCCTTGTCCAAATGATAATGTTGTTCCAGTAATCGCATAGCCACCATCAGCAGTAGGAGAGACAGCAAACCCCTCATCCGAATTGGTTCCACCAATAGTTTTTTCCCATTGATTAAATTGAGCAGAACTTATTTGGATTCCCAAACAAAGCAAGACAAAGAATAAAAGATATATTTTTTTCATTCAGTAAAGATAGTGTATTATAAATACCAGACATTTATATCCCCCCGCCATTCTGCGGGATTTCGCAGTGCAATACAAATGCTCAACATTTGCCACAGCAAAAAATGGGTCACAGTAGTTTTAAAAGACTGCTTCGTTCGTAAGTGTTTATTTATCAAATAGTAATGCAGGTATGCACCATTTTATAAAGGCCTATAAATTGCTTCATTGCAACAAAATAAAACCACAAAAAAAATGAGCTATAAACTTATCGTTCATAGCTCATATCTTATAGTCAAGAAAAGCTTATCTTCTGCTTCCGCCACCACTGCTGCGTGCAGGCGCAGGTGCCGGCATAGAGCGTGCAGGTTCCGGTGCAGAGCGTGCAGGTTGTGAATAAGAAGGGGCTGAGTATTGTGGCGCAGGTGCAGCGTGGTAAGTAGGTTCCGTTTGTTGCCAACCATTACTATGGTATGATTGAGCCCTTTGAATATTATTATATGGCTGCGCACTTGGCTGGCTTCTTTGTTGCTGTGGCTGTTGTTGCACCCGTTGCGATTGTTGCCGTGGTGTATTTACTATAGGCTGCCTGGTATAAGGCTGCCTTACATCAACGCCTTGCTTTTCATCCGGAACTTTAGGTTGTTCAGGATTAGGGTTGAGAGAAGGGTACTTGGCAGCGTTTTTAGCTAAGTAGGTATTCCTTTCGGTCATATTAATGGAGCCATCCTTATTCATTGCCTTTTCATTCAACTCCCCGAATTGCCTCATAGCGCTTACCCGTGTAGCATCATTGTGGATAAAGTCTTTTGGCAGGTAAGGCCTGTTTTCGTGCACCCAGTTATGAACTACTTGCCTGCTCATGGTGTTTAGCCTGTGCTGTCCGTAATAGTGGCTTATATATGCAGAACCAAGGTGCGGGTATTTATGCCAGTGGTTAGGGCCCCAGAAATACCAGTTTGTAAAATAATAAGAAGGGAAACCGAAACATATAATATTCCCGTTAGGGCCATAATAAAAGCCCCAGTCATACCAATAGGGGTAAGGATACCAATAAGCATAAGGATACCATGTTGGATATCCGAACCAATAAGAATAAGGATAAACAGCATAGTTATTTACATCGGCATCATTCATGGGGGCATCTACGTCGCTTTGATTATAACCATTATCGGTGGCGTATTCGTTGGCGGCATCTTTTAGTTCCTGTTGGGCATTTGTATCTGTTTGCAGGGTTTGTTTCCAATCGGCTAATTGCTGGGCATTAATGGCTGCTTCGGCGGCGGCGGTAGAG
>DATHOL010000127.1:0-3275 GCA_035484895.1 Bacteroidia bacterium
GTCCTTATTTATTTTCCCTAATGAGAAATAATGCGATTCCGGATTGGCAAAATATAAGCCGCTTACAGCAGCCGTAGGAAACATGGCCATGCTATCGGTCAGTTCTATGCCTGTTTTAGGGTATACTCCAAACAGTTCAAATTGCTCTATTTTCTCCGTATGGTCAGGACAGGCAGGATAGCCTGGTGCAGGCCGTATTCCACGATACGATTCTTTAACCAGTTCTTGTGCCGTAAAGTTTTCATTCGGCGCATAGCCCCAGAATTCTTTCCGCACTTTTTCATGCAGTAATTCTGTAAAAGCTTCTGCAAGTCGATCTGCCAGCACCTTTATCATTATGCTGCTGTAGTCGTCATGTTGTTTTTCAAACCTGCGGATTAATCTTTCAATACCAAGTCCGGTGGTAACAGCAAACCCTCCTATATAATCAATCTTGCCACTTTCTTTTGGAGCAATAAAGTCCGCGAGCGCAAGATTGGCTTGTCCTTCGGGCTTTTTGGTTTGCTGGCGCAAGGTGTGAAATACAGTTTTTACAACTGCTCTTGTTTCATCTTCGTAAATTTCTATGTCGTCCTCATTCACCGTATTGCAAGGATAGAATCCGGCAACCGCTTTTGCACTAAGCCATTTCTCGCTGATGATTTTATTCAGCATTTCCTGTGCATCGTCAAAAAGTTTTTTAGCTTCTACTCCACGTTCAGGGTCAGAAAATATTTTAGGATAACTGCCTTTCATTTCCCAAGCAATGAAGAAGGGCGTCCAGTCAATATACCTGGCAATTTCAGCAATCGGGAAAGAAGGCAAGGAAATATTACCAATCAATATGGGTTTTACAATATCTACTTTACTCCAATCGCATTTCATTTTATTTCTGCGGGCTTCAGCCATGCTGACAAATTTCTGTTCTGCGTTTTTGCTAGCGTGCATTTTGCGCAGATTATCGTATTCCCTGTCTACACCTTTAAGAAAATCATTTTCAGTTTTTGATAATAGACTGCTCATTACATTCACACAGCGTGAGGCATCATTCACATATACAACAGGGTGATTGTATTCCGGTGCAATTTTTACAGCCGTATGTACTTTAGATGTGGTCGCACCACCAATAAGCAAAGGAATTTTAAGGCCGGTGCGTTTCATTTCTTTTGCAATATGAACCATCTCATCTAATGATGGAGTAATTAGCCCGCTAACGCCAATTGCATCTACACCCTCCCTTACCGCAGCTTCCAATATTTTATCGCAAGGGACCATTACACCCATATCAATAACCTTATAGTTATTGCAACCGAGCACAACGCCCACAATATTTTTCCCAATATCATGCACATCGCCCTTCACAGTCGCCATAAGAATTTTACCGGCAACGTTTGTTCCTTCTGCTTTCTCTTCTTCCATAAATGGAGTTAGATATGCAACCGATTTTTTCATCACACGGGCACTCTTTACTACCTGTGGTAAAAACATTTTTCCGGAACCGAATAAATCACCGACAATACTCATACCAGCCATCAGCGGGCCTTCTATCACCTCCAACGATTTAGAATATTGTTTACGAGCTTCTTCCGTATCTTGTTCTATATACTCATCAATGCCTTTTACAAGGGCATGAGACAAACGCTCATTCACCGGCAAACTTCTCCATGCTTCATCTTTTACAAGTACCTTACCTTTTGATTTTATGGTTTCGGCATAGGTCAACAAATGCTCAGTTGCATCATCTTTACGATTCAGCAAAACATCTTCCACCAACACCAATAAATCTTTTGGAATTTCATCGTAAATCTGCAACATCCCCGGATTTACTATTCCCATATCCATGCCTGCTTTCACAGCATGGTAAAGGAATGCAGAGTGTATGGCTTCACGCACCATATCATTCCCGCGAAATGAAAAAGAAACATTACTGACACCCCCGCTGACTTTCGCCAATGGTAAGTTTTCTTTAATCCATTTTGTCGAATCAAAATAATCCAAGGCATTACGCTTGTGTTCTTCAATACCTGTTCCCACGGGGAAGATATTAGGATCAAAAATAATATCCTGTGGAGGAAAATTCACTTCATTTACAAGTATGTCATAGGCCCGTTTACAAATCTCCTTTCTTCTCTCCAACGTATCGGCCTGGCCTTTCTCATCAAATGCCATAACAATGACAGCGGCCCCATATTTTTTTACTTTCCGTGCATGCTCAATAAATATTTCTTCGCCTTCTTTTAAGCTGATAGAATTCACAATGGATTTTCCCTGCGTACATTTCAATCCTGCCTCAATAACTTCCCATTTGGAAGAATCAATCATGATAGGCAATTTGGAAATATCAGGTTCCGCAGCTACCAGATTCAAGAATTTAACCATAGCTGCTTTGGAGTCAATCATGGCTTCATCCATGTTAATGTCAATAACCTGTGCACCGCCGTCTACTTGATCGCGTGCTATGGTGAGTGCACCATTAAAATCTCCTGCAACTATGAATTTGGAAAATTTTTTAGAGCCTGTAATGTTGGTCCGCTCTCCCACATTCATAAAATTACTTCCTGGGAAAAGCGTTACCGCTTCAAGTCCGCTTAAATGAAATAGGGTATCTGCTTCAGGCTTTTTGTGTGGAGTAGCTTTTGATGCAGCATGAGCAATAGCCTTAATATGATCCGGTGTTGTTCCACAACATCCACCAATGATATTTACAAAACCATTTTTGAGGAAATCATCCACCAGTTCGCACATGGTTTCCGGCGTTTCATCATATTCCCCGAACTGGTTAGGCAATCCGGCATTGGGATAGCAACTGATATAGTAAGGAGCTTTTTGTGCCATCTCCTCTAAATATGGCCTCATCTCTTTCGCACCCAAAGCGCAGTTCAGGCCTATGCTCAAAAGGTTCTCATGTCTAACGGAAGTCAAAAATGCCTCGACAGTTTGGCCTGATAATGTTCTTCCGCTTGCATCGGTAATAGTTACCGAAACCATTATAGGAAGCCTCTTTCCCGTTTTTTCAAAGTAAGTTTCAATTGCAAACAATGCAGCCTTTGCATTTAAACTATCAAAAATAGTTTCCACTAAAAGTACATCTACACCGCCATCTACTAATCCCTTAATTTGTTCAGTATATGCGGCAACCACATCATCAAAATATACGGCACGATAGCCGGGGTCATTAACATCAGGTGACAATGATGTTGTTTTATTTGTTGGACCCAAAGCACCTGCTACAAACCGGGGCTTATTCGGATTTTTTGCGGTGAATTCATCAGCCACCTTCTTTGCAATTACTGCAG
>DATHOL010000128.1:0-18386 GCA_035484895.1 Bacteroidia bacterium
CTTCCCTCCCCTCTCTTCTAAAAAAGCCTTTGTCATTCCGAACGAAGTGAGGAATCCCAATATTATTGAACGCGGATTGCTTAAGATTAAAAAGGATTTCTTATCCGCGTTTATCATAATTATCTGCGTCATCCGCGTTCCAATGCTATTGATCAAAATTCATTTTCTCAACATCCTTATATACCCTCCCTATTCCCTCTTCAAGGCTAATCCTAGCTTTCCAGCCCAAGGCAGTGAGTTTGCCTACATCCATTAATTTTCGTGGAGTTCCGTCGGGTTTGCTGCTGTCGAATTTAATCTCACCTTTATAGTCGGCTACCTTCATTATCAGCATGGCAAGGTCTTTAATAGAGATATCGGTACCTGTACCAATGTTTACCAATTCCGCTTCGTGATAATTTTCCATTAAAAAGAGACAAGCCTCTGCAAGGTCATCCACATGCAGGAATTCGCGTAGCGGTGCACCCGAACCCCAAACTTCTACTGTCGGAATATTTTTTATTTTAGCTGTATGAATTTTCCGAAGCAATGCAGGCAATACGTGCGATTTATTTAAATCATAATTATCATTCGGGCCATACAAATTAGTCGGCATTACAGAAATAAAATTGCAGCCATATTGTAATCTGTACGACTCGCAAAGTTTGATACCCGCTATCTTAGCAATGGCATAAGGTTCGTTGGTATATTCCAATGGACCTGTAAGCAAATAAGATTCTTTCAGCGGCTGTGGTGCCATTTTCGGGTAAATGCAGGAAGAACCCAAAAACATCAGTTTTTTGCATTTATTTAAATAAGAAGCATGAATAACATTTGCTTCAATCATTAAATTGTCGTAAAGGAATTCGGCACGAAAGGTATTGTTGGCATATATGCCGCCAACTTTAGCTGCAGCCAGAAAAACATAGTCGGGTTTTTCTTTGTAAAAAAAAGACATAACCTGATGCTGGTTGCGCAAATCCACATCTTTGGATAAACTGGTCAGAATATTTGTATACCCCAATTGCTGCAAATGCCTCACAATAGAGGAACCTACCATTCCCCGATGACCTGCAACATAAATTTTTGCGTTCTTTTCCACTTACTTTACAAACTTTAATACATGGAACGCAGATGACGCGGATTGCTTAAGATTTAAAATGATTTTATCAGCGTTTATCATAACCATCTGCGTCATCCGCGTTCCATTGGGTTTTATTCGTTAAACTTCATAATCTCATGTCCGCCTTCCAGCAAGTATTTATCCCTGCTGAAAAGTTTCACATCCGATGCTACCATTTCTTTCACCAATTGGGCAATCGTGTATTTGGGTTTCCATCCAAGGGTTTTATAGGCTTTAGTTGCATCGCCGAGCAATAAATCCACCTCTGTAGGCCTGAAATAGCGGGCATCTATCTCAACAAGCACTTTGCCGTCTAAGGCATTAATCCCTTTTTCATTTACGCCTTTGCCCTTCCATTGAATATTTATTCCCACTTCTGCAAAAGCCATTTCGACAAATTTGCGAACCGATATTTTTTTGCCGGTTGCCAAAACATAATCATCAGCAACTTTGTGTTGCAACATCATCCACATGCCTTCAATATAATCTTTAGCATGGCCCCAATCCCTTTCAGCATCCAGGTTTCCCAGGAACAGGTTTTTCTGCAATCCTAATTTTATACGGGCGACTGCACGGGTAATTTTACGGGTAACAAAGGTCTCGCCGCGTACAGGGCTTTCATGATTAAATAATATACCGTTGCAGGCAAAAATATTGTATGCTTCGCGGTAGTTTTTTGTAATCCAAAAGGAATATAATTTAGCTACACCATAAGGGCTGCGCGGATAAAAAGGGGTAGTTTCCTTTTGAGGAATTTCCTGCACTTCCCCATATAATTCAGAAGTGGAAGCCTGGTAGAATTTTGTTTTCTTTTCCAGCTTTAAAATCCGGATTGCCTCCAGCAAACGAAGGGTTCCTATTCCATCGGCATTGGCCGTATATTCCGGTGTTTCAAAAGAAACCTTAACGTGCGATTGAGCAGCCAGGTTATATATTTCGTCGGGCTTAACTTCCTGTACTATGCGAATCAAGTTCGTGGAATCCGTTAAGTCGCCATAATGCAGAAAGAATTTGCTTTTTCCGTCGTGAACATCTTTGTATAAATGGTCGATACGATGCGTATTAAACATCGAACTCCTGCGTTTTACGCCATGAACGGTATAGCCTTTCTTTAAAAGAAACTCAGCGAGATACGCTCCATCCTGTCCTGTAACACCTGTAATAAGTGCAATTTTTGCCATGCTCTGTTTTATAAATTACTGCAATATTAATGAGAATAAGCGAAATATTGCTTATCCACACCCTAGTAAACCAGAAAATAAGGGTTTAACAGGTTTTCTTTGTTGTAAGTCAATGGTTCCATAGTATCGCTACGGACCAGTTTCTTGCCTGTTTCAGTGGCTATAATATGGCCTGCACCCGTATCCCATTCCATAGTTGGCCCATAACGAGGATAAGCATCTGCCTTACCTTCAGCTACTAAACAAAATTTTAACGAACTCCCTGCCGAAACAATATTTACCACCTTATGCTTCTTCTTTTCTTCATTTATATAGGCTTCTGTTTCAGGTGACATGTGCGAGCGGCTGGCTACTATATTATATTCACCCTCGGGCCTGTGTTCGATTGGTAATTTTTTACTGATGGCAACAATTTCATTAAAAGTTTCCGGAATGGAGTTTGAACCTGAAAGAGAAAAAGTATACGACCCTTGTCCTTTAATAGCATAATAAAATTGCCCGGTAACCGGAACATAAATCAACCCAAAAACAGGTTGATGATCTTCAATTAAAGCGACATTAACAGTAAATTCACCATTACGCTTTATGAATTCCTTGGTGCCATCCAACGGATCAACCAACCAAAATGTTTTCCAGTTTTTTCTTTCTTCGTAAGGCAGTTGCTTTATTTCTTCGCTCATCACCGGCCATCTGCCAATAGTAATAAGCCCTTTATAAAGTATTTCATTGGAACGTTTGTCTGCCAATGTAAGCGGAGAGCGGTCGTCTTTAAGTTCTACGCTAAAGGCTGTTTCATATACTTCCATAATGGCTTTTCCCGCATCCAGTGCGAACTTGAGCAATTGCGAAAGATTTTGTTGAATGGTTGGTATTGTTTCCTGCATTTTATAAGTGATGAGCAAGCATGGGATAGAGATAGTTATAAAAATAGTAGAAAAAGAAATCCCAGCAAACTATGGATACAATCATATAAGAAATTACTTTCTGCTTATCATGATAAAAATGAACGGCAAGCAATGTGCCCACAGGGATGGATAAAATAAAGGGAGTAAAAAATGCAAGGCCGTATAAACCCCATTTTTCCCTTATTTTTTTTGCAAACTTGTTTTCCGGAACATTTTTGTGTTCGTGATATGGGCGGTATTTCTTTCTGAATCTATCCCACTTATCGAGCACCCATTCACTTAAATAGGCAAATACAATGGCGCCCATAACACCACCGGCGGCAGTGATGGTTATAGCTTTAAAAAAAGGAAACTTATCTACCAGCACAGCTATTGGCACCCCACCGAACCCAAATTTCAGGGAACTCAGCAGGAAAACAACGAATATTTGCCAAAGGTTATGAAGACTATGCATTGGGTTATGGGCAAAACTACAGATTCACTCTTTATTAAAGACGTGCTTACATTTATTATACTTAAACAATAATAGCTTTACTCCATTCACCCTGATTTTGGTTAAACAAAGTTAGTAAAAAATTCCTTGCGGCAGAGAAATTGCCGGGCTTAATTTCGTAAGCCCGGAATTACTTTATTTACCTACCTTAATGTACTCTTCCTTAGAGCCATAAAAGAAGCTGAGCCCCATATTGCTCTGGATGAACTTCTGAAGGTCGGTAGAAGCGGTAAAGGTTTCTGTAATATATTCTGTTACAGGATAAAGGGTAAATCCACCTGTTTCATCGCTAATATCCAATTTATAGAAATAATAGGTTTTGGTGTCCTCGGTTGGGTCATACAGGTTCATGAATGTTGTTCCTCCAACCTTGGAAAGAAAAGCAGTATATTCTTTATCCTTGCTGCCTTCGGAAGGGGTTTTTTCCTTTTCTACAATTTTGAAATTGTATGCATCTTTTTGGGTAACGATATAAGTCTCATCGTCAGATGTACGTTTTTGCCATTTGCCAAGCAATTTAGCATCAATTTTAACGGTTGGGGTGTCAATAGCCACATCGGAATGGTAGGGGCATCCCATAAACATAAAGCCTATGCCAATAAGCAAAGCCCAGATAAAAGTCTTTTTCATGATTGTTTTTTAATTTATTTTTTGTGCGGCAAAAGTAAATTAATTATTGAGAATTGGTCTTTAATCTGTATTAAATTTTCAGGCTATACCCTATCTCTTATCTTCCCCATTTGGGGAAGACATTACCGTTCCTATTTCTGAACTGTAACTTTACCCTCGCCTCATAGGAGAGGGCAGGGTGAGGTCTTACTTTTCAATTATAACCTTGCCTTCACCAAACAAACTACCGTCTTCCGAAACAACACGATAGAGGTAGATTCCGTTGGGCTGGGTTAACTTAATTGTAATTAGCCGTTGGCTATTAGCTAATGGCCCCGAGTACTCGGGGCTCTTTGAATACACTTTTTCTCCAAGCACATTATAAATTTCAACAGTTGCGGGCACAAAATTTTGTGCCCCTACAGTTTGAATAGTAAAATTGCCATTGTTCGGGTTGGGGAAAAGGGAGATTGCTTCGGAAGGCGTTTCAAAATCGGGTGCCGCCAAAGCGGTACCGCAATTATAGTTTAGAGAAGGGTAAACGGTAGTGTCATTTTCCCCGAAACATATTAATACACTTCTAAATTCAGAACTGCCCCAAATAAATGGTTGCTCCAGTAAACCATGAGAGCTACCTATTCCTTCAATCAAGCTATCGCTTTGCGAACCGGAATCGTCAGTTACCACCAGCATTTTCCGATATGACTTGCCAATTAGAATTGAATCCACTTTTTTCACGTACTCCTTATACCTTTTATTCCAATAATTTTTCCACTGTGGGAGCGTGTCATCCACGTTCAGATTAAAATCATACAAGGTATCTTCCGTATTCCCCCAATCAGAAGATTCATAAATTATTTCGTTGGCAGTATCTTCTCTTAATAAACGAAATAGGCTATCATAGCTCGGCCCTGACATGTAAACTTTGGAATAATTCTTAGTATTAACGGTAGTATCGCCATTCACAGAGTACTGGTAGTAGTAACTGTTAGCGCTTAATTCACACCACTGTCCCCACCGGGCATTAATATGCGGAAAAGGATGGTATTTATTAAATTGCGCTTCACATGGGTTAGCGAGGAATAAAAAGCTAAAAATGAAGAGGAAAGAGAGTAGCGAACCTTTCATTTTTGAAAACAATAGTAGTTTTATCTTTTTCATACTTCCCAATTATAAACTAAATATACAATTATTTACTTACTGATACGCAGGAAGTTTATGAAAGGTTGGGTAACCCTTTAAATAAAAACCTTCCCGTGCACCTTTATTTCCGAGCCTTCCGCTAAATAAACAGAATTTGGTTTCATTTCGGTAAGGAATTTAAAATCGCTTCCGTAATTCTTTTCAAAGTCGCATCGTATGTTATATTCCTTTACAGGATAAACCATCCAGCGTGGATGTTCCACTTTATATTCTCCGGTTACTTTTTCATCAAGCTTGGAATAACCATAATAATGTTCCGTAATAAATTCCTCGCCCGAACCAACTGGTATTTCAAACAGTTTGTTTTCTGCTTTCACAGATATTATATTTGATGAATTATTTTTTTCCCATGAATAACTTACATTTAAGGCGTTATTCTTTTCTTCCCATTTGTGATGCATGGGGCATGATGTGTAATGCTCTTTATATAGCGTATTTGCAACCCAGGCAATCATGCTTTTCGGAACAATTTCTTTAATAAATACACCCCCCCTCCTCCATTCATTATTTTCTTTGTAACGAACATAAAACCGCAGGTTCACTTCTTCGAATGTGGTATGGAACGGAACTGCAATTTCTTTTACCCGTGTATTCTTAAACAAAAAACCCACCAGACTCACATAATCTTTGCCGTTCCAACTGTCAAATTCAGTTTTAGCAGGCAGGTACTTTTGCAGAATGGTTCTATCAAACTCATAATTGGCCAATATCAGTTTGCGCCATTCTGCTTTTAAAAATACCGGATTCATAGGGCAAATATCGCTTTAAATAATATGCTACACATTTGCTTTGCATTTGTCACAGCCAATTAAATGTTACAGTTGATTAAAATTGCATTAAATGCATAAAGCCTTATTCAGCAATGGGTACGGGGCAATTTTACGGTTTAAAATCCGTGAAAAAGTGTAACATATAAAATCGGAAAAATCACAAAAAAAAGGAGGCTTTCGCCTCCTTCACAATATTTAATGTGATATACTTACTACTCAGCTAATAAAATTACTTTGTTATTGCTAACCTCTACAATACCACCTTTAATATCAAAAAAGTGTTCTTTCTTTTCCATATCGCGAACCTTCACTTTTCCGGCTTTCAATGCAGCAATAAGCGGAGCATGATGACTCAAAATACCTGTTCTTCCGGCTTGTCCGGGTACATCAATATACTCAGCTTCTCCGCTGAATAATTTTTTGTCAGGTGTTAATATCTCAAGATTCATAATTAGTAATTAGCAATTAGTAATTAGCAATTAATAATTAGCAATCTGTAATTTCATTATTAATTACTAATTGCTAATTACTAATTTGTTACTTGGCTTCGGCCAAAAGTTTCTTTCCTTTTTCTATAGCTTCTTCAATATTACCTACCAGGTTGAATGCCGCTTCCGGATACTCATCCACAGCACCATCCAAAATCATATTGAATCCTTTAATGGTTTCTTCGATAGGTACGATAGCACCTTTTAATCCGGTAAACTGCTCAGCCACGTGGAACGGTTGCGATAAGAAACGTTGCACACGGCGAGCGCGCGATACAACCAGCTTATCTTCTTCCGAAAGTTCATCCATACCCAAAATGGCAATGATATCCTGTAATTCTTTATAACGTTGCAAGGTAGATTTTACACGTTGTGCGGTGTTGTAGTGGGCTTCTCCCAATACAGCAGCTGAAAGAATACGGGAGGTAGAATCTAACGGATCAACCGCAGGATAAATACCTAACTCGGCAATCTTACGGTTTAATACAGTGGTAGCATCCAAGTGAGCAAATGTGGTTGCAGGAGCAGGATCGGTCAAGTCATCCGCAGGCACATATACGGCCTGTACAGATGTGATAGAACCGCGTTTGGTAGAGGTGATACGCTCTTGCATCAATCCCATTTCAGTGGCCAATGTAGGTTGGTATCCCACTGCAGAAGGCATACGGCCCAACAGTGCAGATACTTCGGAACCTGCTTGAGTAAAACGGAAAATATTATCAATAAAGAAGAGGATATCTTTTCCGCCTGATTCTTCATCGCCATCACGGAAATACTCGGCAACTGTCAACCCTGAAAGTGCAACACGGGCACGGGCTCCGGGAGGTTCGTTCATCTGTCCGAATACCAATGTAGCCTGAGATTTTTCCAATTCAGTTTTATCTACTTTAGAAAGGTCCCATCCGCCTTTTTCCATGGAGTGTTTAAACTCATCTCCGTAACGGATAACACCAGACTCAATCATTTCACGAAGAAGATCGTTTCCTTCACGGGTACGTTCTCCAACACCGGCAAATACAGAAAGACCGGCATAACTTTTTGCAATATTATTGATCAGCTCCATAATAAGAACTGTTTTACCAACACCGGCACCGCCAAACAGACCAATTTTACCACCCTTTGCATACGGCTCAAGCAGGTCAATAACTTTGATACCGGTAAATAATACCTCGGTAGAGGTTGACAAATCTTTAAACTTAGGTGGTTCACGGTGAATAGGATAACCGCCTTCGTTGCTTACGCTGCCAATACCATCAATAGCTTCGCCCACCACATTAAACAATCTGCCTTTAATTTTTTCGCCTACAGGCATCTTAATCTGGCTGCCCAAAGCGGTAACTTCTACCCCTCTTCTCAAGCCGTCGGTAGAGTCCATAGCAATGGTACGCACTGTATCTTGCCCGGTATGCTGCTCGCACTCCAGAATTACCTTTTGTCCGTCGGGACGGGTAACTTCCAAAGCATCAAGAATATTAGGAAGGGCTACGCCTTCAAATCTTACATCGATTACAGGGCCGATAATCTGCACGATTTTGCCCTTATTTCCTATTGTTGACATGAATATTTTTTTAAAAAGTGGTGCGAATATAGGACTTTTTTGAATGGTGAATTGTAATTTGTAAAAGTGAGATGAAATTCATTTACAATTCACCCTTTTACATTTCACAATTATGTAATTTTGAACCATGAATATTTACAATTCCATAGATGAATTTGCAGCCTCGGGTAAAACAGCAAATGTGGTCACTACTGGTACATTTGACGGGGTTCATTTGGGACATCAAACAATATTAGATAAGGTTTGCAGCATAGCAAAGGCAAAAGGAACTGAAAGTGTACTACTTACATTTCAACCACACCCTAGGCAGGTACTATTCCCTGCCCCTACTCCCCAGGTTGGGGATAAAGGGGTAATGTTCTTTTTAACTACTTTATCTGAACGCATCGAATTACTGGAAAAAGCAGGCATCGGGAATCTTATTATCCATCCATTTACTAAGGAACTATCGCAGGTATTGGCATTTGATTATGTTAAAGGTATATTGGTAGGCAAACTAAAAACCGAGACCCTGGTAATAGGCCACGACCATCACTTTGGGAAGGATCGCAAAGGTTCTATTAAAGAATTGGAAGAATGGGGACCTCAATTTGGCTTTAATGTAGAAGAAATGCCCCCTTTAAAATTGGATGCTGCTGCTATAAGCAGCTCTAAAATCCGGAAAGCATTGCAGGGGGATGATTTACAGACTGCCAATAAATATCTCGGCTATCATTTTTTCATTCATGCCAAGGTTATTCATGGCATGAAATTAGGAAGCACCAAACTAGGCTACCCTACTGCAAACCTTGAAATGGATTTTATTAACAAAATTGTACCGGCAGATGGCATTTATGCGGTTTACGTTTATATAGAGGGTTCCATATATAAAGGTATGATGAGTATTGGCGCCAATCCTACCATTGAAAATAAGGGTAGAAGCATGGAAGTCCACATTTTCCATTTCCATAAGGACATTTATGGAGAAACCATCAAGGTGGCTTTCGTTCAGAAAATTCGTAATGAAGAAAAATTCAATAACCTGGAAGAACTAAAGGCAAAGTTGGATAAGGATAAAGAGGCTTGTTTGGGGATATTGTAAATTCAGGCATCTTTATCATAATCACTCCCTTTAGCCTTAATCCTTTCAAACACAGTCCTAATAGTATCATCTACAATTTTATTAATTTCTTCATCAGTAAGAAAATCTTTATATGTTTTCCGCACAAGTTCAATATTTTCAAACTTAATGCAATACTTTGTAGCGTGAAATTCAAAATTAAGTCCATTACGCTCACTGAAAGTTTCAATAGATTTTTTAAACGCATTAAAATTTATTTGAATAAACAATCCATTCATATCTTTAGTTTCCTTATCTGAATGGAGAAACTCATTGATATATTCATCTATTGTTTTTTGATCTTCTCTATTGAGTTTACTATCATTCTTAACCTTCGTAAAATGATGGTCGATTGATAAATAAATTCCTGTATTTTTAAATAATTTTACAAAAATCTGGTTCTTCTCAATGAAAGTAAATATAAAATTTTTCAAGCAGTTCTGATACAAATCGTAAATTACTTCCCCTGACCTAAATAATGGATCTGGGATACCTTCCATTTCTTGAGACCATAATGTGATTTCTTTATACAAATCATCAGGCTCGTCAATGTCTTTTCCGTCTATAGCATCCAAAACAATTTGTTGTGAACGAACAAGCAATCCACCCATAAATTCATAAAACAAATCGGGAGCGCCGCCATAGCTTTGTATGTCTGCGAGGTATTGGTAGTATTTATTCTTCTCCTCCAATTTTACAATTATCGGGGGGTACCCATAAGCAATTAAAATCAGATTTGTTAATATTCTTGATGTTCTTCCATTGCCATCATAAAACGGGTGAATGCCTATATATCTTAAATGAAATTCAAAGGCTAATACAACAGGGTGCAGGGCTTTTTTATCCTTTGCAGCTATTTTTTCTTTTTGAGTATTTAACCAATTAATCAACTCGTGCATTTTCTCTTTCACTTCAGTATGAGGAGTGAAATCAACACGCTCATTTTTATAATTGTAGAGATAATTGTTGTCAGTTTTCCATATTCCAATACCCTTCTTTTTTTCGGGGTCATCTTCATACATAATGCCTTTATGGATTTCCAACAAACGCTTTTCAGATAGGTTCAATTCTCCCTTTCCAATTTTTAATATATTGGTAATAACCTCATCGTGGCCCCGCATTTCCAATACATCCTTCAATGGTTTACCTTCAAGTGTAATGTTGTTAATCATAACGCTACGGGTCTCCATTTTAGTTAGCGAGTTACCCTCCATTACATTGGAGTTATAGTTCCAGTCAAGCCTGAACTTATAATTAATACGCTTCAAGACCTCATTATCCAATTTCCCGTGGGCTTGGATTTGAGTCTGTAACTCGTCAATGTGTTTTAAAAGTTCTTTAAGAGACATGATTACAAAAGTAAACAAATATGGGCGTTTATGTAGAATCCATTATTTCCTACCTTTGCCCTAAACCCACACCATCATGCTAAAACTAATCTCCACTTATTTCATAGCCCTAATTACCTTCTTCGCTATTGATATGGTTTGGCTCGGAGTGGTTTCTAAAAACTATTACAAACAAAAACTAGGGTTCATACTTTCACCAAACCCTAATTGGGCGGCGGCAATATTTTTTTACCTGATATATATAGGTGGTATTTTATTTTTCGCAATTAATCCAGGCTTGAAAGAAATGAACTGGCAAACAGCATTGATTAATGGTGTCGTTTTCGGTGCTATGTGTTATACTACTTATGACCTTACCAATATGGCTACGATTGCCAAATGGCCAATAGAAATTGTAATTATTGATATTATCTGGGGAATGGTCATTACCGGCTCCGTATCGGTAATAACTTATTTTGCTGTGAGTAAAATTTTCTAAAGGGAGAAGCTGCTGTAATGCGGAGCCTTCCTTAGTCTAAATGAAAAGGTAGTGCCTACTCCTTCGGTACTCAGCACTTCTATTTGCTGGTGGTGTGACTCTAAAATATGTTTCACAATTGATAAACCTAAACCGGTCCCACCCTGCTCGCGCGAACGGCCTTTATCTACCCTGTAAAATCGTTCAAACAGGCGTGATAAATGTTCTTTTGCAATGCCAATACCATTATCTGCTACTTGTATATATATATAGCCGTTGCTATTCTTTAGGCGAATAGTGGTTTTTCCATCCGTTTTACCATATTTAATAGAGTTGACCAGTAGATTAACAAATACCTGCCTTATACGAAAACGGTCGCCAATTACCCCTGCTTTTTCCATATCGTTTTCCAACACCAGCGATATGTTTTTTTGTGTTGTATCAATAGCTTCCGATTCTATTACTTCCTTGCACAGTTCAACTATATCAAAAGGCTCAATATCTGCACTTACTTCCCGTGATTCCAATTGCGAAATAGTATCCAAATCTTCCAGGATATGAATAAGGCGTTCGGCGCTTTTTTCAGCTCTTTCCAGGTATCGTTTTCGAATTTCCGGATCATCAATATGATTCTCCACCAAGGTAGAAACATACCCTTGTATGTGAAACAAAGGGGTTTTCATTTCATGCGAAACATTGTCCAGAAATTCCCTGCGGTGACGCTCCAGTTTCTCTATTTTTTCTAATTCCTCTTTTCTTTCACGCAGCAGGGTTTGTATTCTCGTTTCAACACTATCTAAAGAGGTATTCTTCATTTCCAGCGGTGTTTTAGCAATTAAACTATGGATGGACCTAAGCCTTCGGCCCACTACAAAGTAATAGACTAAATAAACGGAAACAGAACAAACTGCAAAGTTACTGCACGCTATTACCAATGAAACGGGAGATTGAAACACTAAGATGCTGAGACCATAAATAATGCCCGAAATAAGCAGTGAACTGCCCAATGCGATTATGAGAGATTCCTTTTTCAATTCAGGGAAATAATCATTTGAAAGTTGGTAAAGATAAAGGCTAAAAAGCTAAATAAGTAATACGCTTCAACAACTTTACTAACTCCTGATTGTGGGCTAAAATTCAAATTTATAGCCTATTCCTTTCAGGGTTTTAATTACTTCATCGCCTAATTTTTGGCGTAGTTTACGAATATGCACATCAATTGTGCGGTCTCCAACCACCACATCTTCTCCCCAAATTTTATGCAAAATATCTTCACGGGTAAATACTTTTCCCGGCTTGGAAGCTAAAAGATATAACAGTTCAAATTCCTTTTTAGGCAATGAAATTTCTTTATTATCGACCTTAACGGAATAGTTCTCCTTGTTAATTTTAATTCCTCCACCAACATCAAATATGGAAGTATCTGTTTCCGATTGAAACCTTCTTCTTAACAATGCTTTAATGCGACTTACCAATACCCTTGGCTTTATAGGTTTGGAAATATAATCATCCGCACCTGCATCTAAACCTGCAATTTGAGAATAGTCCTCTGTTCTAGCTGTTAAAAACACTATTAAGGCATCTTTACATTCGGGTAAGGTTCTTATTTCCTTGCAAGCTTCAATGCCATCCATCTCGGGCATCATTACATCCAATAAAATTAAATTTGGAGATACTTTTTTTGCCATTTGAACGGCTTCCCTGCCTTCCGAAGCAGTATAAACTTCATACCCTTCCTTTTGAAGATTGAATGATAGAAAGTCGAGCACATCCGGCTCATCATCAACTAAAAGTATTCTTAAATTATTCATTTATTTTGTTTGAAAATAAGGTTGTATGCACTGAATCAGCCGCAAAATTATGCTTAATATACATACATATCTTTGACTTAACAATTAATTAACAACTTAACATTTGGTTAACTTTGCGACTGATTTTCATTAACACATTCCCCCCAATACTTATCTTTGGCCTCCTGCTTTAATAACCTTACTATAGAACAACCGATAAATGGCTAATATTTTTAAATTTTTAATGCCCCAGGAAAAGAAATTTTTCCCTCTTTTTGAAAAAGCCTCCAGCAATCTGCTCGAAACCGCAGTTCTGCTTACCAAAATGGTAAATACACCTGATGCGGCAAAAAGGAGAGAATTCCTAAGAGAGATAGAAAGGCTTGAACATATAGGTGACAGTGTAACCCATGAAATTTTTACCGAATTGGGAACTACCTTCATTACTCCTTTCGACCGGGAAGACATACATGCGCTGACTTCTGTTTTAGATGATGTGGTTGACTTTATATATGGATCGGCCAAACGGATTGAACTATACAAAATCCAGGTGCCTGAAAGTAATATATGTAAACTGGCAGAATTAATAGAAAAAAGTGGTGAAGAGCTCCACAAAGCAGTTTTGGGCTTGCGCGATTTGAAGAGTGTTGAATCTATACGCGAAGCATGCATACGGATAAACAGTATAGAAAATCATGCCGACGACATATTTGAAAATGCAGTTGCGCGCCTATTTGAAAATGAAAAGGATGCTATTGAAATCATCAAAATAAAGGAAGTGCTTTCAGTGCTTGAAACTGCTACTGATAAGTGCGAAGATGCCGCCAATGTATTGGAAACAATTATTGTAAAAAACGTTTAACCCGATTCTCTTATGACCCTGTTGGTAGTTATAGTTTTATTGGCTTTGATGTTTGATTTTCTGAATGGCTTTCATGATGCTGCTAATTCAATTGCTACTGTTGTTTCTACTAAGGTCCTAACGCCGGGTGTTGCAGTGGCATGGGCTGCATTATTCAATTTTGTTTCCTTTCTTATTTTCGGGCCAAAGGTTGCAGCTATGGTTGGTAAAGGGTTGGTAGACCAGCATATTATGACTTTAACCGCAGTTGCATGTGCCTTAATTGGTGCTATTATAGTAGACATTATTACTTGGATTTGGGCATTACCTACCAGTTCATCGCATGCGCTTGTAGGAGGATTACTTGGAGTTGCTTTGGTAAAAGCCGGACCATCGGCAATTATTGCTTCCGGGCTTTATAAAGTTTTAATATTTATTGTAGTATCTCCTATTTTAGGTATGTTATTAGCATTTCTAATTTCATCATTTGTAGAAGCGCTTGCAAGCCGGAGCAATCCGTATAAAATGGATAAAATATTCCGCAGGCTCCAGTTTTTTTCGTCTGCAGCTTTTAGTATCGGGCATGGTGGCAGTGATGCCCAAAAAACAATGGGTATAATATGGATGGCTTTATTGGTAAGCAATACACTGCCGGCCAACGGATCCCTTCCATACTGGGTTGTTCTTGCCTGCCAGGCTGCTATGGGGTTTGGAACCTTATTTGGTGGCTGGAGGATTGTAAAAACAATGGGCCAAAGAATTACAAAATTACGCCCCTTTGAAGGCTTTTGCGCTGAAATATCCGGGGCTATTACACTCTACGCTACTATTTTATTCGGTATTCCGGTCAGCACAACACATACTATTACCGGAGCAGTGATTGGAGTTGGAGCCCGAAAAAGATTTTCGGCAGTACGATGGGGTGTAACGCTTAGTATTGTATGGGCATGGGTATTAACCATACCTATTTCAGCAGCCATTTCGGCTATTTGTTACGAAATAAGCCGACTGTTTTAGTATTACCCGTGTGTTAATTCATTTGTTGGTTTTGTGTTAATTTATTTTTACACTAAAAATACAACTCATTAATAATAACCATTTTAATTTAGATTTAGGGTTGATTTTATTTATTATTTTGCTTAACAATCAATTAACAAATTAACAATTTGTTAACATTGGGTTTACTTGGGCGTAATTATTACTTCTGACTTTTGCCCCGTCAAAACACACAACGATACCAAACCTAAAACTCAAAAAAATGAAAACAAAAAGATCTACAAAACTTATGTTTGCCTTAGCGGGTTCATTATTAGCTATTGGCAGCATACAAGCCCAAAACAGGGATTCATTGCAAAACTTAAACAAAAACGCTATCCAGCAAATTTGTCCTGGTCAAGGCCACGCTGCAGGCGACCGCGGTTTTTGGGGCTATGCATTCGGCGACTATGCATATATGGGACATGGTGACTCAGCCGGCAGAGGCACAAAACAACAATATAAAGGATTAGGCGCTTACGGCCAAACCCAAGGCCAAAATGCTTTTGAAATCCGTCGTGCTTATTTAGGCTATGATTATAAAATCAACTCTAAATTTTCCGCTTATGCGTTATTGGCTTATGAAGGAGACCAGGATGTAAGCGATAACAGAACAGTTTACATGAAGTATATGTATTTAAAATGGAAGAACATTTGGAAGGGTACTGACCTCAAAATTGGACAACAAGCTACCAACTCCTTCGCAACCGACTACAATACAGAGCCACTCTTAGGATACCGTTCAGTTGAAAAAACATTACTGGATATGCACGGTGTTGATGGTTCTTCGGATATGGGTCTTATGCTTCAGGGTAAAATTTGGACAAACAAAGGCGGAGATACCAGCAAAGTGCCAACCTTTATTGGTTATAGCGCTATGATTGGCGATAACAGCGGTAATAACCCTGTTGCAGGATTCACCGGAAATGCTACCAGCTTAAGTGGTGCAACCGTTGGTTCAGTTACCTCTACTTCCAAGTCTGTAACTACCGTTCCTTTCGTATCTCCTATCACAGGTAAAGATACTACCATTAACGGACAAAGCACTTATACAGCTACTACTACAACCACTACAACAACCAGCACTCCAACTGTAGTTCTTAATCCTTTCCAAAGTCTCACGGATAAAGCTAAGAAATTCAGAGGCAATTTATATGTTAATTGCTTGAATACCGCTTTAACAGTAGGTGTATATGCAGATTATATTAACTATGGTAATTTCTATTATGGTGGAACCACAAAAGGTTACCAACATTCTGTTATGACAGAAAAATTTTATGCAGCTTATAATTCCAAATGGTTTGGAATTGGCGGCGAATGGTTTATGCAAACCTATAAAAATGGTGAAGTTGAAACCTTTGCTAATATAACTGATAATACTACAAAAGTTGTAACAAAAGGAGCAGCAAACGATACAGCTGACGCAGTTCAAACCGGATTCTCCGTGTTTGCACATGGTACAATTCTTCCTGGACGCTTAAATATTTTTGCAAGATACGATATGTATGTAGCAGACAATAAATACAGCTATTCAGCAACCGCTTCCGGAACTAGCAGCAGTATGGCTTATGGTGCAACTGAAGGTTTCTCCGAAGCTTTTTCGAATACCAGCAGCGCTACTCCATACAAAGAATCATTTATGAATGTTGGACTCGACTGGACCCCAACTAAGGATAAGAAAATCCACTTGATGCCTAACTTATGGTATTATAATATCAAAAATCCTTATGGTGCAGGAGATTTAGCCAGTTCTAATTATGTTCTTTACCGTGTAACTTTCCTTTTTGCTTTCAACTAATAGAAATATATAACTATGAGAGGGTTAGGAGCGAAACTGTTCTTAACCCTTTTATAGCTTAAAAAATGAAAAACTAAACAACCCTCAAAAACAAAAAAATGAAAACTTCAATCTTTAAAACATTAGCCCTTGCCGGAACAGCCATGGTAATTGGACTTTCCTCCTGCGGTAATGGCGGAGATAAATCAGCCGACCAAAACGCAAGTGCAGCTTCTGACGCTGATAAACAAATATTAGGAGCAGGAGCTACTTTCCCATATCCGCTATACTCTAAAATGTTCAGCGAATATGGAAAAACAAGTAATATTCAAACCAACTATCAATCGATTGGTTCAGGTGGCGGTGTGAAACAAATCATGAATAAAACTGTTGACTTCGGAGCTTCAGATGCATTTTTAGCTGATGCAGATATTGCTTCCATGCCTGCACCTGTAGTTGAATTCCCAACCTGTTTAGGGGCAGTTGTTATTACTTATAACCTGCCGGAAAATCCGGAACTGAAGATGACCCCTGAAATTATTTCAGGTATCTTTTTAAGAACTATTACCAAATGGAACGATAAGAAAATTGCCGCTGAAAACCCGGGCGTAAAACTTCCTGATATAGATATTTCAGTTGCTCACCGTACCGATGGTAGCGGAACCACATTTATCTTCACCGACTATCTTTCTAAAATCAGCGATGACTGGAAAACTAAAATCGGAGCAGGCAAATCTGTTAACTGGCCGGAAGGCGAGTTAGGGGGAAAAGGAAATGAAGGTGTTGCCGGAATGGTAAAACAAACTCCGGGTACTATTGGATATATTGAATTAGCCTATGCCATTCAAAATAACATGAGCTTTGCTCAGGTTAAAAATGCAGCCGGAAACTTTATTAAGCCATCTATTCAGTCTGCAAGCCTTTGCGCTAATATGGATATTCCTGCTGATACCCGCATCAGTATTACTAACTCCACTGTTGACCAAGGTTATCCTATCAGCAGCTTTACCTGGATTATTCTTTACAAAGAACAGAACTACAATAGCAGAAGTAAAGACAAAGCGACCAACTTAGTAAAAGAATTATGGTGGATGATTCACGAAGGACAAGCACAAAATGCACCGTTGAATTATGCTACACTTCCTCCAAAGGCTGTTGCTGCTGCTGAAGCTGTTTTAAAATCAGTTACCTACGGCGGACAACCGATACTACAGTAGAAAGTAATCAGTGGTCAGTTATCAGACATTCCTGACAACTGACCACTAATAACTGACAACTGATTAAAGAAATAATCTCACAAGAGCCCGCTAAAATGTTCTTATTTACGTGAGGTTGTGTTTTGGTTAAAGGGGAGATTCCGGCGGGCACTCCCTTTTTTTAACTTTGTAAAATGTAAATTAAATACAGGCTTCAGCCTGTAAGTAAAATGAAGAATCGCTGGAGGGTATTAGAAAATAAGATTTTTGTAAGATGGCTCAGCATTGTGTCAATAGTCACAATGATTTTGCTTTTAGTCTTCTTTTTAACCTTGCTGATCTCTTCCTGGCCTGCTATTAAAGCAAACGGGTTTGGCTTTTTATGGGGTAAAACATGGGATCCTGTTGCCAATCATTTTGGCATGCTTCCCTTTTTAGTCGGTACACTTATTACCTCTTTTTTATCACTCTTAATTTCAGCGCCTTTTTCAATTGCCGCTGCATTATTCCTTGGCGAATATTATCCCAAAGGA
>DATHOL010000129.1:0-4734 GCA_035484895.1 Bacteroidia bacterium
GGCTTCTCCATCCTCAAAGCCGCCGAACACCCTAATTGCAACAGTGCAAAATACTTCCTGAAAAAGATTAAGGAACTCTCTCCTTTATAAACTTTATAACTTTACGCCCTTTATAAACTGAAATGGAATACGACCCGATTAAAAATAAGTTAGGTATTTTTTTTAATAAAAGTCCTTTTTTAAGGAAGACCTTTTATGGTCTGTTAGACTTGCTGCTATTGCGCACCTGGCATATACACAAACAACTAGACAACTGGTCCCGGGAACTCGGGACGAAAAACGCTAAGATATTGGATGCCGGCATGGGCTTCGGGCAATACTCTTATTGGATGGCAAGCAAACATCCTGATTGGAATATATTGGGTGTAGATGTGAAAGATGAACAAATAGAAGACTGCCGCCAATTCTTTAAAAAGGTTGGACTGAATAATGCCGCTTTCGGCTATGCCGACCTTACCGCTTTTTCACATCCTGATTCGTACGATTTGGCTTTATCGGTAGATGTAATGGAGCATATATTGGAAGATGTAACTGTATTCAAGAATATTTATGCCTCCCTACATACAGGTGGAATGTTGCTTATCTCCACCCCATCAGACCAGGGTGGCTCTGATGTAGAAGAAGGCAGTGGAGAGTCATTCATTGGGGAGCACGTGCGTAATGGCTATAATATTAATGAAATTCAAGATAAACTTAAAACTGCAGGATTCTCCAAAATAGAAGCGAAATATTCCTATGGCAAACCCGGCCATATTTCATGGGTGCTATCCATGAAATATCCTATGAAAATGCTGTCTGCAAGCAAGGCACTCCTAATTATTTTGCCATTTTACTATCTTATTACTTTCCCATTTGCACTAATCCTTAATGCCATGGACAGGGATGGGAACCACAAAACAGGCACCGGGCTTATTGTGAAAGCGTGGAAGTAACCACATGACTTTGTCATTCTGAACGAAGTGAAGAATCTCTTTATTAGAAGAGATCCTTCGCTGTACTCAGGATGACAATCTCATTGCCTGTGTAAAAGTTCCTATTTTTGCAATAAATGAATCTCTCCCTTTTCATAGCCAAACGCTACCTTGTTTCCAAAAAATCGCATAATGCCATCAACATTATTTCGGGCGTAGCTTTGGGTGGAATTGCCATTGGTACTATGGCGCTCATCATCATTTTATCCGTATTCAATGGCATTTCTGATCTTGTTAAAACCCTATATAATTCCGCCGGAGCCGATATTGAAATTACGGCCGCAAAAGGCAAAACATTTCTTCCCACAGGACCCAAATTTGATAGCGTTAAGCACCTGAAAGGTGTAAAATACTTCGACGAAACCATGCAGGACAGGGCGCTGCTGAAATATGGAGACAAGCAATGCCTGGCATACATTAAAGGCGTTGGCGATGCATTTGCCCCCATGACCCATTTTGATACGCTGATAAGGGAAGGTAAATATTCCTTGCAGAACGGAGATATTGCTGGCGGTGAATTCGGGCGTGGCGTTGCCGACCAGTTAGGTATCAACTCTTCCGAACAAAACTTTACTTCGGTTACCTGCTACGCACCCAAAAGAGGCATTGATAATAGCTCTATAAACCCTGAAGATGCCATAACCCAAAAACATCTTTACCGTTCGGGAATCTTCTCCATTAATGATGATTTTGACGGAAAATATGTAATTGTTTCTGTTGGTTTCGCCCGTAAATTGTTCGATTATCAGGATAATTCTGTCTCTTCCATTGAAATCGGGCTGGATAATCCGTCAGAAAGTGCAGGTGTAAAAGAACAAATGAAAGCGTTATTAGGTTCAAATTACTTGGTTAAAGACCGCCTGGAACAAAATGAATTACTTTTTAAAACGTTGAAATCAGAGAAATTGGGAACTTTTATAATACTTGCTTTTATATTGCTTATAGCCACTTTCAATATCGTTGGCTCACTTTCCATGCTTATTATAGACAAGCAGAAAGATATTGCCATACTTCGTAATATGGGCGCAGAAATTAAAACAGTTCAGAATATATTTATGTACGAAGGCATATTAATTACCCTGGTTGGAACAGCCATAGGCTTATTACTTGGCAGCATAGTCTGCCTTGCACAAATCAAATTTAAACTGGTTCCTATGAGCGGAAACTTTGTGGTAGATGCTTATCCTGTTTCTCTGCAGGTAAATGACTACCTGGTTACAATAGTTTGGGTCTTGGTTATTGGCTTTTTAGCATCCTGGTATCCGGTAAAAGTATTTACGGCTAAGAAAGTTGCAGCTTAAAGCTTGTTAGCCATACAGTGTAAAGTACCCGCCCAAATTGTGTTTTTCCTCCATATCCATGGCAATTTGTATGGCGGCTGCAAAGTAAAGATAATCCTTTAGCCCATGGTGCTCGAGCCATAATTCAGCGTTTCCGTCTTCGTTCAGCATGTTAGCGACAGCTGCCAGTTCGGGCTGCTTTTCCTGTATCAATATTTGCAGGGCGCTCTTGTTTCCATGCACAGCATCCACAAAAATAGCCAGTGTTTTTTCATTCTTAATAAGCCAGCCCATAGCCTCGGGGCTACCTACTAAGGCTGAACCTACCGCGGCAAACTCCGGAGTTTCTTCCCTCAACTGTTTAAATATCTTTTTATCCCCTTTCAGGGCGAGCGTAAGTAGTTTTATTTTATCCAGAGAGTAAACCATTTGCTAAATTTGCGTTTCAAAGTTAATAACAGGAACCGTAATATCCGATATTCTGCCTGATGAAGATTAAATTAATCGTTATTCTAAGCCTTATCTCTTTTTCATTATTTGCTCAGAACAGCCCCTATGGCGCCCCTCCCCCTCCACCTGAGGAAGGTAATATGAATGATGTTTGGGGGGAACGCTATTTTCATTTCGGATTAAATTTTACGCCGGGCATCTACTGGACTGTCCCCAACAGTTCTAATAATACCGCAAACGGAGCCTCATTTGGCTATGGATATGGCGCTAACCTGGAGTTCTATTTTACCAGGAACTATGGCCTTTTAACCGGAATTGAAGTTACGGATATAGATGCCAAGTATATCAATACTACTCCCATGCAAGGATACTATTATGACTCTATAATTAAGCACAATGAAACGGTTCAATACCTGCAGATACCATTTGAGTTAAAACTAAAGACAAGCCCATTGGGGAAAATGCGCTTTTATGGCTTAGTTGGACTTGATTTTGGGTTCAGGCTGAAGGCAACAGATGATTATACCTATACGGAATATACAAACGCAGTACCTCCCGGTTTTTACTTTCCCCCCGGAAACAACGTCAATATTTCCTCGCAAACCGATTTTTTCCGCGTATCATTGGTAATTGGAGGTGGTGTGGAGTATACACTTGCAGGAAACACTGCGCTGCAAGCCTCACTCACTTATAATAATTGCTTTACAAACCTGAATAATACCGGCAGTAATGCTGTTAATGTAAAGGGTGTTGAACTAATGGTAGGAATACTATTTTAGAATGAAGATAGCGCTCGTACAACTTAATTATACAGTTGGTAATATTGAATCGAATATTACTAAAATAAAACATGGTATAAAACGAGCTAAAGCCCAAGGTGCAGACATTGCTATTTTTGCCGAATTGGCTATTAGCGGCTATCCTCCCAAGGATCTAGTTTTACAAAACGGTTTTGTACAAAAATGCGAGGCTGCAGCAAAATCTATAGCAAAAGAATGTAAGGGCATCGCGGCTATTGTTGGTGGGCCATCATCAAATCCTGAAAAAAAAGGGAAAGCAATTTTCAATACCGCTTTTTTCCTGGCAGATGGAAAAGTGAAAACTACCATTCATAAAACCCTGCTGCCATTTTACGATGTATTTGATGAGTACCGCTACTTTGAACCCGCGAAGGAAAATAAAATCTTATCCTATAAAGGTACAAAGTTTGCAATTACTATTTGCGAAGATATCTGGAACCAACACCCTAATGCAGATGGGCGTTACAACCATACCCGTTTCCCTCTAAAAGAGATGAAAGCAGGTAAAGCAGATTGTATTTTTAATATTTCTGCTTCCCCGTTTTCATATACCCACTGGGAAGACCGCAGAAAAGTGGCTTGTGATGCAGCAAGAGAATATAAAACCCCCTTGTTTTACGTTAATAATATTGGCACTAACACCGATTTAACTTTTGATGGAGATTCGTTCGTGGTAAATAAAAAAGGAGAAGTAGTCGCTGAACTGGCTTCCTTTAAAGAAGACATGCAAGTTTTTGAATTGGAGAAAAAGAAAATCAAGATTGTTTCGACTCAGCCCCAACCCCTTAAAAGGGGGTTAATAATTGCCAGTCTGGCTCCGACTCAAAGCCCCTTTAGGGGTTTGGGGCGAAAGGAAGTATCAGTTTGGTATTGCTCTAAAGACAGTAACGAAAAAAGAATTACAGAATCTGTCTATAATGCTTTAGTAATGGGAATTCATGACTTCTTTTATAAAAGCAATATAAAAAAGGCAGTAATAGGGGTTAGCGGAGGTATTGATTCGGCACTGGTATTAGCCTTAGCTATTAAGGCTCTCGGGAAAGAGAATGTAATGAGTGTGGTGCTTCCTTCTAAATTTTCTTCGGATGAAACCATGAAGGATGCTATGGATCTACTTAGGAATACAGATAGTCCTTATCAAATCATCTCAATAGAACCGGGTGTAAAAGCCGCAAATGAATCCTTAGCTGAATCATTTAAAGGGCTTAAAGCAGATATTACAGAAGAAAATAT
>DATHOL010000130.1:0-5331 GCA_035484895.1 Bacteroidia bacterium
CTTTTTCTATTGCCTCTAAAGGAGGAGGGGGCTTTACGCTTATGGCTATTCTAAGTTTCCCTTTGCTGGTGCCGTTGCTTATTACGGCCCAGCACCTTTCAGAAATGGCAGTTTCGGGTGCCGATACTGCCGGTTACGGGGGTTATGTGGCTGCTTTACTTGCGTTGGATGCTATGATTGCAGCCCTCTGCTATTTATTATTTCCCTATCTTTGGCGGGATTAAAAACATTGTGATTACACTGCATATAAATAGAGAGATTCCTCACTACGTTCGGAATGACAATGGACTCGTCTCAGAACAAGGGGAGAAGGGGTGCGGGCTTCGCCCGCACCCCTTCTCCCTCCCAAACTCTAATAATGCTGTCATTCCGAACACAATGAAATGGAGTGAGGAATCTGTTCGTTTAAAATGTTTTTAACTCCATGATAAAGAAAGATATTTTTAGTAAATCTTATTGGAAGTATATTTGTGTAATTTTCCTTACCTATACGGTGATAGCAGGTTTCCTGATGCCTGTGCCTGCGCTGGAAATTCTGCATGAAACTATCCGCAACCTCTACTTCCATGTTTGTATGTGGTTTGCCATGATGTTTATACTTTCTGTTTCACTGTTTTACAGCCTTAAATACCTCAACAAACCTAATGAGGACTATGATATTATCGCTTCCCAAACTTCTTATGTAGGCTTAGTCTTTGGTGTACTTGGACTGATTACCGGCTCCCTTTGGGCTCGCTATACCTGGGGTGCCTGGTGGACCAACGACCCAAAGCTGAATGGCGCTGCTATAGCCCTACTGAGCTACTTTGCATACGTGGTTCTCCGCAATGCCATGGATGATGAACAAAAAAGAGCAAGGATTTCTGCCGTTTATAACATATTCGCATACGTAATGATGATAACCTTTATCATGATTTATCCGCGCTTGAAAGAGGTGGACTCCTTGCATCCCGGCAACGGCGGAAATCCCGGTTTCAACAAATATGATTTAGACAGCCACATGCGCCTCGTGTTTTACCCCGCCATAATAGGCTGGCTGCTGCTTTCCTGCTGGATAGCATCCATTACCATCCGTACCGAACGTATTAAACGACATATCCATAACCAATAGCATATTTTAACATGAGAAAAATCAGGTTTGTTTCCACCTTAATGTTCTTACTTTGCACTCTCTTTGCACAAGCGCAGACAACAGCTACCCAAACGGTGGATATGGCTGACGGAATGAGAAGCAACGGTAAAATTTATGTCGTTGTGGGAGTTTTGGTAATTATCCTGGTGGGCCTATTGACATATTTGATTAGCATAGACAGAAAGATTTCGCGGGTGGAAAAGAGCATTGAAGAAAACAAAAACAAATAGAACGAATAGAACGCGGATGACGCAGATAAATATGATAAACGCTGATTTTTTTATTTTACATCTTATAAAATCCTAAGTAATCCGCGTCATCTGCGTTCCATTAATTTAAACCATGAAAAAGATACACATCATAGCCATTCTGATTATAGCCATAGCTTTTGGAGTGATTATGACTTCGCTTTCCAATAACAGTACTTACGCCTCTTTTAAGGAAGCGGATGAACACCCTACACGTACATTTCATGTAGTTGGAAAGTTAGATAAGAACAAGCCATTTTTGTATGATGCGCATTTGAATGCCAACCTTTTTACCTTTTACCTGATTGACCGGGATGGTACCGAGCGCAAAGTGATGCTCGAAAAACCAAAGCCCGATGATTTTGAACACTCAGAACAGATTGTGGTTATTGGCACAGCCAATGGCAATGCCGAATTCAAAGCGAAAGACCTGCTGATGAAATGTCCGTCAAAATACAATGACGGCAAGCCTACCGAGAGTAAGCAGACTAGTTCAATGTAGTATTTTAACACAGAGGCCGCAGAATAAACGGAGCTTCACAGAGTATCAATATAATTTTCTTAGTGAATCTTAGTGCTCTTAGTGCCTTAGTGGCGAAAATGCCTACTTTTGAAACCCCTTAACGCAAATCTTACTTGGATAAAATAACATATATAGGCGAGCATCTTTATTTCGGGCAACTCGGTAATGCATTTGTGTTCCTCTCTTTTGCTGCGGCATTGCTGGCTGCATTTGCTTATTTCCGCTCGGCACAAAACGATGAATTGGAAAATGGCCCCTGGAAGAAGTTAGGAAAGATTGCTTTTACACTGCACTCACTGGCTGTAATAGGTATCATGACCACCCTTTTCACCATGATATTCAAACATACCTATGAATATTATTATGTATGGGAACATTCCAGCAACAGCATGCCCAAACGATATACCCTTGCCTGCTTTTGGGAAGGACAGGAAGGCAGCTTTTTACTCTGGACCTTCTGGCAGGTAGTGCTTGGCAATATTTTAATGCGGAGTTCCAAACAATGGGAAGCCCCGGTAATGAGTACGCTATCATTGGTTCAGGCCTTTTTGGCTTCTATGTTATTAGGGTTTTACATTTTCGGGATTAAACTTGGCAGCAACCCATTTATACTATTACGTGATACTCCGGATTATGTAAATCTGCCGCTTTTCAGTTTCCCTGATTATCTTTCAAAACTTGACGGCCGGGGGCTTAACCCACTCTTGCAAAACTATTGGATGACCATTCACCCCCCTACCCTATTTTTAGGATTTGCATCTACTGTTGTTCCATTTGTCTATGCCATTGCAGGATTATGGAAAAAGAAATATGGCGACTGGCAACTGGATGCGCTTCCATGGTCATTTTTTGGAATTATGATATTGGGAACCGGCATACTTATGGGCGGTGCCTGGGCCTACGAATCCCTTAGCTTTGGTGGCTTCTGGGCCTGGGATCCGGTAGAAAATGCTTCGCTTATTCCATGGCTTACATTTGTAGGAACAGGGCATATACTTATCATTTATAAAGCGCGAAAACAAGGGGCTTTATCTAATTTCTTATTTCCGATAATTACATTTATACTAGTTCTTTATTCTACTTTCCTTACCCGCAGCGGGATATTAGGAAACACCTCTGTTCATGCCTTTACCGATTTAGGCTTATCGGGGCAATTGCTGGTTTACTTGTTATTTTTTATTTTGCTTTCATTAGTATTGATAATTGTAAATTATAAAAAAATTCCAAAAGCCGCTCAGGAAGAGGAATTATGGTCGAGAGAGTTTTGGATGTTCCTTGGTGCATTGGTATTGGTAATGTCTTGCATGCAAATAGTAGTAATTACTTCTGTTCCGGTTAGCAATAAGATATTCGGATTGAATCAGGCTCCCCCGGTTGACCGTATTGGTTTTTACAACCGCTGGCAAATACCATTTGCTATAATTGTAACATTCCTTGTTGCAATAGGCCTTTACTTTAAATTCAAAACAACAAACATTAAAGATTTTGTAAAACAACTAACCCTACCTTTTATATTAACTGCTGTAATTACTATTCTCTCCTCATTTCTTTTAAAACTTACGAATGGCTTTTTCATCGCGTTGCTTTTCACCTGCTGGTTTGCCGTGGTAGCTAATTTTTTCTATTGGGTTAAAAACAAAAAGGCAAACTTCCTGAAAGGAGGCGCCACCTTCGCCCACATGGGTTTCGGGTTGATTATTATGGGTGCTTTAATTTCCACCTCCACCAAACAAATTATTTCTGTTAATACTTCGGGTAAAAATGTAGAATCAATTGCCAAAGATATTTCCAATGCAACAGATATATTGCTCGAACAAGGAGATACACTAAGAATGGGCGATTACTTTGTAACCTATACCGGCAAAGTAAAGGAAGGGAAGAATATCTTGTTTTCCGTTCAATTCTTTTCAAAAGATTCAGCAACTAAAAAACTCACATCTCAGTTTACACTACATCCGATCATTCAGGTTAACCCGCAAATGGGGGGCAATGTAGCGGAACCTTCAACCAAGCACTTTCTGAATAAAGACATCTATACCCATATTATGGCCGGTGACCTGAGTTTTTCAAATGACGCATCAACCGGCAACGAATTTGGCGAGCCAAAGCAACATTCATTGGGAGTTGGAGATACTATGTTTTCTTCTAACAGCATTATTATTCTCACTTCGCTAGACACACATTTGGATAAACTAAAATATGATTTAAAAGCCGATGACATTGCTGTGGGTGCTGTGTTGAAGGTAATTGACGTGAACGATAAAATTTATACATCAGAGCCGGTTTATGTAATATCCAATGATATGGTTAAGCCTATTGATGCGTCCATTCCTGAATTGGGATTAAAGTTTTCATTCCAGAAGATAAACCCTGAAACGCATAAAATGGATTTTACGGTTTCCGAATCCAAGCGCACTTCGAAAGACTTTATAGTATTGGAAGCTGTTGTATTCCCTTATATCAATATACTTTGGTTCGGTTGTTTGATAATGGTATTGGGAACAGTGCTTTCCATCAGGCAGCGGATAAAGAAAAACAAAGAAGCGAAAAGAGAAAAAATTGAAAGTTGAAAGTTGAAAATGAAAAAGACTTCTCTTCAAAAAATAGTATTTATTGGTTCGGGAAATGTAGCTACTTCCCTTTCGGAAGCATTAAAAGGGAAATATGATTTTGTGCAAGTATTCAGCCAAACCCTTTCCAATGCACGCAAATTAGCACGAATACTGGGATGTGCCTATACCAATGATTTAAAGAAAATTTCCCCGGAAGCAGATATATATATCATCGCTGTTAAGGATGATGCCATTGAACAAGTGTGCAAAAAACTTTCATTAAAAAATAAAACGGTAATTCATACATCAGGTAGCACCGATATAAAAGTATTGACGAAAGTTTCTGATAATTATGGGGTGCTCTGGCCGATGTACTCCTTTGCAGGCAATGCAAAACTTGCCTTGGCTACACCGCTTTTCATAGAAGGTTCGGACAAAAAAACAGAAGATATACTTGCCCAATTAGTAAGGGAATTGAAGGGTAAAGCATATTATCTTGATTCAGAAAAAAGAGCCAAAGTCCACATGACAGCAGTATTTGTAAATAATTTTCCAAATCACCTCTTTACAATTGCAGAAACCCTTTGCAAGGAAGCCGGGATACCATTCGGTTTGTTTTTACCATTGGCAAAAGAAACAGTGGAAAATCTCAGCAAAAAATCTCCGGCCGTAAGCCAGACAGGGCCTGCCAGCAGGAATGAAAAGAAAATAATCAATAAACAAATTGCTCTTTTAAAACCGCATCCCGATTATAAGGAGATATATAAACTATTAACCAAAAGCATAATCAAAGCCGGCCGTGCCCATGGATAAAGAAGAAAAAAACTTTAAGCAATTACTCAAGCAGGTTAAAGCCATGGTGTTTGATGTGGATGG
>DATHOL010000131.1:0-2204 GCA_035484895.1 Bacteroidia bacterium
TCGAGCATGTGTTTCACATCCTGTGAACGGGGGCCTAAATGGCGGTAAGCAAAGCTGTCTGTTTTCATCAATGGGTATACTTAAAAATTAAAGTCCGCAAAGTTATAAAATTCAGTCTTAAATCGTAAGGGATAAGAAGCAAGCCGCCTGAATCAATTAATCTTGTAGTTTTGACCGCAAATAAGTAAGTAAATGAAAATGAAATCAATTACACGCCTCTTTTTAATATGCAGCCTGATATTCATATCGGGTAAGTCTTTCAGCCAATACATGCACGATGGTTCAGGCAGCACCATAGGCCGTTATGATGGCAAATACTTTTATGATCAATCGGGCAGCACCCTTGGTAGAATAGATGGCAACTATGTGTATGATGCTTCGGGCAGCACTATTGCACGAATAGATGGCAATTACATTTATGATGCTTCGGGAAGTACCAAAGGCAGGATTGATGGAAACTATATTTATGATGCTTCGGGCGGCACCAAAGGCAGAATTGACGGCAATTATATTTACGATTCCTCCGGCGGCACTATCGGCCGGATTGACAATGTAGATAAGCTGCCTGCTATTTTGTTTTACTTTTTTTGCTTTGCCCCGAGGCACTGAGTACCAAGCATCTTTTATTTAGGCGTAGCAAATCTGATTTTTACCTGCTCAAAATAGGCTTTTGAAACAGGATTTTCCACGGAAACAACTAATATATCAGTACTATCCTTGAATTGCGGTAAAGGAAGAATGCTGTAGGCTTCATACCAAGTGTTTTTTGCAGAAGAAAAGCCCAGCAGAGGCACTACTTTACTATAATAGATGTCGCCATTAATTGCTTGAATTTTCACATTGAATGCCAGTCGATTGTCGAAATCAGGTACAGATTCAAATAGTGTTAAAAAAAGATTCAGAAATTTATCTTTTGGTAGTCCCGAAACCTTTGAAGAATAAATCATATACGTTGGGTTTTCCTTAGTAACCACAAGAGGATGAATACCTGAATAGGTAATATCGTTAGCTATATATTTGTTATCTGCCACTGTTGCGAAACCATTAATGTAGGTATACCCGGGTACAGTATTATATAATGTTGTATCGGGATATGAAAAAATCCCAACATAATAATTATCCCTTTTAAGAAATATTTTCCAGTATTTCTCTTTATTCATATCGCCGTACGGTATAATAAAGTTATAATATTGGAGGGTTTGGAATATGTTAAAAAACACGCATAAAATGGATATGGCAATTACCAAACTCCAGGACATCCGGCTCCTGAGATACATAAAAACCATGCCCAGCGCAAGGGCAAACTCAGGATAAAAATCAATAAAAGCCCTGTTACCAAAACCTCCATACCACCAGCACCACCAACTTGATAACACATATATTATAATAACCGTAAACAATATAAAACAAATTAATTGGAATTTATTTTTCATCCATAAAACAATTAAACTACCCAGTCCGGTGAAAAACATGAGAGGAGTATACAAATACCATCCGTTTTTATAACTGAATAAAATATCAATAAAACGCGGGTGATTGAAATAAAAGCTTTCTCCGGGATAACTGTAAACAAAAAAACTTCCCGTTTGAAGAAACCATACAAGAGGTTGAATAAATACTATACAGGCGGACAAAAGAACAACAGGCAATACTTTCCCGCTTGAAAACAACTTCTTAATAAATCCTGAAAAACCCGTATAAGACTGGCAAACAAAAGGAATAAATAAAACAGAAAGCACATTTGTAGGCCGTATTATAACAAGTATCGCCAATGAAATTCCTATTCCAAACAGATTCTTTATAGCATCGGAATCTGAAAATTTCTTGGCGTTATACAGAAACACACATGCCATGCAAAAGGAATATACGTGCGACATGGAAGGTTCCATAACCGCATAATAGAACAGGTTTGTTGCAAAAACAACCAGAATGAGAATGAGTGAAACACCCTTTTCAGGAAGATTATAAAGTTTGAACAACTTGCGCAAATAAACAAGCCCTGCAATTAAATAAAAAAGAGCGGCAACAGATACAAACACTTGAAAAATATGAGAAACCCCATCCAGTGGGTACCCGAATAAATAACTTAAAAAATATGCCAGTAGGAAAAAAGGCGTCATTAAGACCCCAACTCCGACAAAACATTTATTACACCTTTTATTGTCAAGGTTTTTCGGAAAAGGGTTCCATACGTCTCTGGAGGC
>DATHOL010000132.1:0-3309 GCA_035484895.1 Bacteroidia bacterium
CAAGGAACGCAAAGAAACAAATTATAGCCCCTACATATACGGGCCCCGATGTTATCCCCTGATCTCCCCAGTATTGGTCCCAGTTTGCAACATTCTCTTTAAATTGAGGGTCAATGTCACTGATTGCATTTTTGTCATCGCCCAATGCTTTATTGCCCCCGCCCTGATAATTAGGTATCAATAATGAAAAAGTTTCAGGAACCCCATAGCTCCATTGGGTAGCATATTCTACAGTTAAACCGGCTGTTTTATTTTCTCCGTTTAATGTCAAATCAGATTTACCGCGGGTAGATGCTTTACCATAATCATATGTAAGCCACAGGCTGGTTATATCTGTTCCTACAGCAATACCGGCAGCTATCGCAAGGATGCCCACCGTTTTGAAATACGCAGGGAGTACCTTATCTTTTATTGCTTTAATAAACTCAAGTACGCCATATACAAGCACCATCATAAACAAGTAATATGTTATTTGCGGGTGGTCGGAAAAAAGTTCAAGGGCAAGTGCAAGCGCCGTTAGCACCGCCCCCTGCAATCGTTTGCCTTTAAATGCGAGAATTACCCCGGCCAGCACAGGCGCCATAAATGCTATAGCTGCTGCCTTGGAATTATGCCCTACTCCAAGTATAATAAAAAAATAAGACGAAAATCCATAAGCTAATGAACCGACAATAGCGAGCCAGGGATTAACATCAAGAACACGGAGAAGAATATAAAAACCTATGCAAAAAAGAAAGAAAAAAGCACATGGAAAAGGCAACCATTTAAGAAGGCCCACGAAAAGATAGTGAACCAGGTTTGACGGATACTCTGTAGATATAGGATAAGCTGGCATTCCGGCGAAGGTGGAATTCGTCCATAGCGGCTCGGTATGATACTTGGCACGGAAATCTACAATCTCATGCGAAGACCCTAAAAATTGGGTAATATCACTTTGTGAAAGTACCATCCCTTTTAAAGCCGGGAAAAAATAGATTATGGCAATTATGGCAAAAATAACTATGGCCATAATATTCGGAAGCCATTTACTGAATTTACTTGGTGGGGATACAGGTTTCAACGATGTGGGCTTAGGTGTGCTCTTCATAAGATTTATAAAAAAAGCAAAGATAGAATTCTTTTATTTCTGAAATTCCTTTACAGTTTCAATAGCAAGGGCAGGATAGTCCGTTATAATACCATCAACCCCCATTTTAAGATGATTTAACATATCGCCCTTTTCATTTTCGGTCCATACCAGCGATTTCATGCCCAATGCCTGAATTTTTTTCACCCATCTTTCAGAAGTGAGTTTATAATTTGTCCCGCAGGTATCCGGAGTAAAAGTAAGGCTTTTCATCCTTCTTTTAATGAATCGGGGGCTTCGCACCAGCATGCCTAACATGAAACCGGGATTGTTTTCATGTAAAACATTCAAAGGGCGCATGTCGAATGATTGTATAAGTATCCTGCTATTAATATTAAAAGGCAATAGTTCGCGTAAAACAAGTTTCACAAATTCAAGCGGTGGCGGATGCAGTTCATCATCTGTAATCCACATACTTTTTATTTCTATAATATAGATGGGCAACGGGAGGTTCTTTTCCTTTACAAAGGCTTCAACCTTCTCTATTGCTTCCGCTAACAATGGCTTGTATGCCGGCATTTTCTTTTGTTCGGGGAAACCCGAATTTCCTCGCTGGCCGCAATCATACCGTTTAATATCATCATAATTCATCCTGTAGAGGTTTTTCCTTCGCAGGAAACTGACTTTAGAGTTATCAGGCTTAGTGCAGGTTTTGGGGTTCATCCAGGGTTCATGCGACACTACTACCTTATCATCTCTAGAAATAACCACATCCAGTTCAATACCATCCAATCCCAGCCCTGCGGCATACAGGAAACTCTGTATGGTGTTTTCAGGGTATAATCCCCGCGCTCCCCGATGTCCGTATATAGCTGTCATAGGTCTAGTCAAAACAAACTTACGGAATTTTAAGCTATTAAACACAACAATATTCAATGAACTACAAACAATTGGCGATAGTCCATCGTTCATAATTTATAGTTCATTAGAAGATAATAACTATTTTTACCCGTTCAATTTTCAATTAAGTGAGTATAGAAGCGACATCAAGACTGGAATATTTTGACAAAGTAGCGCAGAAAAAACCCCGTAAAGGCTGGTTGAATGGCTATTACTGGAGGGATATTACCTTTTTCTGCAATTATTTTTCCCACGAGGAAATCTCTGTTTTAGAAGTGGGCTGCGGTACCGGTGAATTAATTGGCAAACTAAAAGGCAAGCGTAAAGTTGGCATTGATTTCAGCCCTGCCATGATAGAAAACGGCAAAAAACAATTCCCAGATGTGGAGTTTTATTGCATGAATGCTGAAGATATCCGGTTAACAGAAAAGTTTGACCTGATTATACTTTCTAACCTGGTAGGCCATTTGGATGATATAGAAAAAGTACTGCTTCAACTGAAAAAAGTATGCCATCCGGGAACAAAAATTATTGTCAGCTATTATAATTATATGTGGGAGCCCCTGCTTAAACTGGCAGAAGTTTTAAGGCTTAAATCCGCCCCTTACCGTCAAAACTGGCTCACCTTGCGCGATCTTAATAACCTGCTATATATTTCAGGTTTTGATGTGTACCGCAGTGTAAGGCGTATGCTTTTCCCCGTTTATATTCCTCTGTTGTCCGAATTTTTTAACGGGTTCCTGGCTAAGATGCCATTTTTCCGTTATTTCTGTATCAACCAATTTGCATTTGCAAAACCAATACCTGAGATTACAAGTGAAGAGGCTGATTCAAAATATTCCATTTCGGTTGTTATTCCGGCCCGGAATGAAAGCGGTAACATAGAGAATGCAATTACACGCCTTCCGAAGTTTGGCAAACACATTGAAATAATTTTTATTGAAGGAAACTCGACTGATGATACCTGGGATAAAATTCAGGAGATTCAGAAAAAATATTCCGCTACCCACGACATTAAAATTGACCGGCAGAAAGGCAAAGGCAAAGGCGATGCAGTGCGCCTTGGATTTGATATTGCCACCAGCGATATATTAATGATTCTGGATGCCGACCTTACCGTTCCCCCGGAAGATTTACCTAAGTTTTATCAGGCTATTTCATCCGGCAAAGGCGATTTTGTAAATGGTTCTCGTTTGGTATATCCTATGGAGAAAGAAGCCATGCGTTTCCTGAATTTATTAGGAAATAAATTCTTCAGTCTGGCATTTACCTGGTTGCTCGAACAACCTTTTAAAGATACCCTCTGCGGCACGAAAGTAATATTCAAAAAAGATTACCAACGA
>DATHOL010000133.1:0-6051 GCA_035484895.1 Bacteroidia bacterium
GAGCGGAAGACGGGGCTCGAACCCGCCACCCTCAGCTTGGAAGGCTGATGCTCTACCAAATGAGCTACTTCCGCTTTACTATCAATTAACAATTAGTAATTAATTATTAGTAATCGGGCGCATTTCATTGCTAATTACTAATTATTAATTCCTAATTCAAAGAACACCAGTGGGGAGACAAGGATTCGAACCTTGGAAGTCGTAAGACAACAGATTTACAGTCTGTCCCATTTGGCCACTCTGGTATCTCCCCAATTTCAGCTATCAGCCATCAGCTAATAGCTAATAGCTTTTGGTGCAGAGCCAGTGAAGGGACTCGAACCCGCGACCTGCTGATTACAAATCAGCTGCTCTAACCAGCTGAGCTACACTGGCATGGTTGACGTATCTTATAGTCACATCATGACATTTATTGTGCTTGAAAGAACGATTCTTTTTTAATTTTTACCAGTAGTTTGGCACTAATAGTTTTCTAAAAAAGGCTGCAAATTTATAAAACTTTTGATTGTGGGGAGAAATTTCTTTTGTGGGAAAGAACTTTAATTAGAGGTGTTTTTCCAAAAAATCAATCGTGTGTCTCTTTTCTTTAAAACTTACTTCAATTTTATCGCCCGTATTGTAACGAATAATAATTTCATATCTTATATGAGGTAATTTTGATTTATCCTCAGAATAAGTAGTAAGGAAATTTATTGCTTCGGTTACTGAATTTGAAATTGATTCTAACCCGTGAAGCGGCAGAATAATAACTTGCACAATGAACCTTGAAATAGAATCAGAGAAAGAGTTAAAGAATTTGTCAACCTCAACTTTGTTTAATTTCAATAATTCTTTGTGCAATTCTTCTTTTCTTTGAAAATTTTCCCAGGCAAGAATTCGCTTTTCAAATTCTATTTCTTGAGTCGTATCATCAGAAATAATATCAAGATTAAATTTCTTAAACGCCTTCTCAAATAGTTCAGTTGGAAAATAGAGCACTGAAAAATTATCCGATTCCAATTGTTTTATAGAAGGCTTTGTGAAATCACCGCCAAGAATTGCCCCTTTAAAACTAACCGTAGTTTTGTTGTTAAGAACAATTGGATTAATGGCACCTTGAATTTCTTGTGCCTTATTTTTTGAGTGTCTACTTCCTCTTCGCCAAGCAGATTCAATAAATGCAACAGGTGTCCCAATAATATTCTCTGTGCCTCCATGCTCAAGTACGAAGTCCAAATCATGTTTGTTTCCATTGCCATCCGGCCAAGAAACCTTAATACCTTTTCTTGCATTTCTTATACCACTTTTGTCAAGAAATAAATTATGCTTTCTTGCAAATTTTTTCAGATTTGGGAGAATAGCCAACTCTAAAAGGTCTCCTATGAGTTGTCCAAATTTATGAGATAGAGATTCTGCCATATTTTAACTGTTAATCCAAAGCCGTCCTTCGTGCAGAGGGACAGTATGTTTTCTGTTTTTCCATTTTGTATTTCTGTCACGAAGTTTTTCAAAACTGTAGCTACTAAACCCTGCAGAAACTGCTAACTCACCTAACCACTTATCAACAGGCACATAAATCCCGTATGGTGCCGAATCACCTATTACAAAACACATTAAAGCATTCTCGCTAGTTACTTTACGAAGAGAATGAAACACATCAGCAAGGTCCGTGAAATACGCGGCTATCATGAAATGATAATTTTTTTTACCTCCGTGTTTCAGCCGTTCAATTTTAAGGGTATTATAAACCTCGAGCAATTCATTCTGAATTGGTTTTAGGCGTGGATTAGATAAAATGGCTTCTATTTCGTCCCCTAGCTTTGAAACATGCTGCGTACAGGCCCTGACCAAATGTTTTCTAACATTGTCTTGCAAGTCAGCCCACCCGGTTATATCTCCCCAAAATGTCATTTCAAGTCTTGTCGCATCTGCATAATCATAATTGTTTGCATATGGGGGGGATGTAATCACCAAATCGCCCCAGCCATTAGGGATAGATTGTATATCCCTTGCATCTTCATTTAGAATTTTTGAAACTACAATATTTTTGAAACGCATTTGAGTTCGTTTCATGTCAAGATACATTTCATTAACTTTTGCTTCGAATGCAACAAAAGGGTCTATAACTCTTGCTTTTGTTTTGTTGGGTTGAATATATTGCCATTGTGCAGTTCCGACGGGTGAGGAGGTCCGAAGAATTGATGTTATAATAAACCAGTTGAAATTTTTTATTTCTTCTTGCTGTTCTGTTTCAAGCCAAACTTGCTTAAGAGCTTCCAATTTTTGGATAATTTCAAGTGGATAGCAGCTTGCTATAAGCTTCGGAAATTCCTTTTTAGTGATTGATTTTTTTTTTGCTTTATGAAGCAAAGAAAGCGCTTCTGTCTTGAATTTATCCGCTGGAAAATTCCAATTTAGTTTTGCTTTTGCAATTCGGTATATATAAGGATGTGCTTCAATGCCATATGATTCAACTCCTTCAAATTCGCTTTCTAATAAAACGGTCCCTGATCCAGCAAAAGGGTCAATGACTTTTGTCCGTCCAAGAATTTTCTGTTCTCTAATAAGATTGTTTACCCAAACTGCCGAAAAACCTGCGGTGTACCGATACCATTTGTGAATTGGTAAACTCATATTGGCTGCAAAAGTGGCAGAATAGTCTTGTTCAATTTTTTCTGCCTCAGGAAAGAGGTCCAATTCTAAAGATTGTGTTACATAAGTCATGTTTCAAAGATATATAAAAAAGTGTTACTGTTTTTATTGGTAGGTATTTCCACAAACTAACAATTCTCCTTATTAACCCGTACACACTAATAACTCACGGCGCAACTCATTCTTAAGCTTGATTCTTTTTAGTACATTTGCATTGCAAAGACTTCATATTCATACATGAAACAAGTTTTACGTTATAGTTTTTTATGTATTCTATTTATAACCGCCAGTCTGTCTCTGAGGGCACAAGGGATAGATGGGCAATTTTACAGCTTGGTATATTACGGCGGTGCGTTTCCTTATAACCAAGGTACCATAAATCTCTTTGACCCTGTTACTGATTTTGATACAGCTGTTGTAAACCTTGCCCAATCAACCGGATGGAGGCCTTATGGTAATTTTATTCAACTGAGCGACGGTATGCTTTACGGCATGACTTCCTATGGTGGCAATTCCTCTTCATTCCTTAGCTGGAATGGTACTATTCACCGATATAATATAAAAACAGGACAAGATACAGTCCTTTATAAATTAGCCGGAAGCGGCAATGATGGAGTTTATTCGTATTGTACCTTATGCCATGCAAACGATGATTCTTTATACGGGCTTACTTATATTGGGGGCTCTCATGCTCAGGGTACTATGTTTTCCTTCAATTACCATACTTGTCAATTTAAGCGGTTGTTTGATTTAAAGGCAAGGTTGTTTGGCTCAAAACCTGCCGGAAGCCTTATACAGGCAAGTAATGGAATACTTTATGGCATGACAACAAATGATACGCTAAGTGGCAGTACCGGAACCATTTTCAGTTATAACCCTGCAACATTTGTTGCAACTTATTTGTATACATTTCAAGGACAACCCGACGGATATTATCCCCGTGGGAATTTATTGCAGGTGAACGATAGTATGCTGTATGGGCTAACGCAAAATGGAGGCGTAAATAACCTCGGTTGTTTATTCAGTTTTAATATACATGCCAATGCCGAAAAAGTACTTTATAGTTTCGCCGGAGGCGCTGATGGACAAAATCCGGAAGAAAGCCTTATGCTTGCCAGCGATGGTAATTTATATGGCACCACCGCCGTTGGCGGAAGTAGTGATTCAGGCACTATATTTCAATATAATATAGCGCTTAATAAAGAATCTGTTGTCTATAGTTTTAAAGGAAGTCCGAATGATGGCGCTCAACCTTTCGATGACCTGATAGAAGCCACCGACGGACTTATGTATGGCAATACAAACAGGGGAGGTGTTAATTACACAGGCGTTATTTTCAATTTTAATTTCCATACCAATACGGAAACGGTACTTAAAAACTATGACAGCGCTTTGGGCCAGTTGCCTTATGGCGATTTTCTGGAGGTGATGAGCGCAACTACAACAGTCGTCAGTAATGTTTGCGCTACTGATTTGAATGGTTCCATAACTATACATGTGAGGGGAGGCAAACCTGCATTTACCTATGCCTGGAGCACCGGAGCAACCACCAGTTCCATATCCAGCCTTAGTTCCGGAATATATACTTGTTCGGTAAGCGATTCAAGAGGCATTAAATTTTCTTTTCAGGATACTGTTTTGCCTTTACCAACGCTTGTAAACTTTAATGTTTCCAATCCTTGCAATGGCGATAGCAATGGCAGCGCAATAGCTGTAATTTCAGGCGGAACATCGCCATTTACATTTACGTGGAGCAATGGCAATACTACCGATACGGCATACAATTTGCAACCCGGCACGTATACATGTTCTATTGTTGACGCGCATAATTGCCCTGCACAAGGTATAATAACTATTACTCAGGCTGCTCCATTGGTGATAAACAGCGTTGTCGCTACACCAATCACATATCCTGCTAATTATGGAACAATTACAGTAACCGTTTCGGGAGGAATACCGCCTGGTGATGTGCCTTGTTATCATTATTTATGGAGTAATGGCGCACCCGATTCATCGGTTGTTTCAATCTATGATAGTGGAACATATGCCGTTTGTATAACCAGTTGCTACGGATGCGGAAGCGTTTGCCATGATACTATTTTGGTAACGTCAACGGGAAATATTAATAATCCTGATAATCTTATTAATGTGTATCCTGTGCCGAGCAAAGGATTAATCACCATTAATTTAAATGGAACCGGATTTGAGAATCTGGTAATAACCGATGCGCTCGGAAGAGAGGTTTATACACAAGCACTAAGTGCTCAACTAAAAAATAATGCACTGCATATTAACCTGAATTCCTTATCAGACGGGGTTTATATCCTTCAAGTAAATTCTCTCCGGGGTTTGTTAACCCGGAAAATAATTATTCAGAAATAAATTCCCGTTCCTTTTATTCGGCCGGATTTTCTCCTTCCGGTTTTCCGCCCGGGCCTATGTATTGTGCTTTGCCAAAAGCAAGTATGGGATAGAAAATCATAGGAAGAAAAATTAATCCCACCGTAAAGCCTGCATCCTTGCCAAAGCTTTTAGAAAGTCCGTTGGTTACAATTATACTGAAAACTAAAATGGTTATAATTGATATTATATATAAAAAAAGCGTTACTCCTCCGGGAGCCGAGGCTAATAAAATATAGAAAAATATAACCTGTAAATACCACAATAGCCAGGATGCAGGCTTACCCACCATTTTAAGTAATATTATAATATTATAAACCGGGATGATGGATGCCCATCCGGGTTGCCTGGCCTTAGAATAAACTATCCATTGGCAAACAATCAGCAAGACGCAAAGGATAAAGAAAAAGAGCATAATGCCCATTATGAGCCCTGCGTTTTCCTGGATAAAATCTCTTAATTGGTAACTAGTCATGGTAGTGGGGATAAATGTTGGTTAATAATTTTATTAGAAACAGATTTGCGACAAATGTATAAATATTTATACAAAAAAGTATTTTTATAATGTAATTTTAATTTTGACGAATTAGAAATAATTTATTGGTTTGATTTATTGACACTTATCTTACCAATACAATTTTTTTGACCGTCGTATTTTTATCCGCGACCATTTTACAATAGTAAACTCCATCGGGTAAATTGCTGCCATTATCGCTTTTCCCGTTCCACGTAAACTCATAATTACCGGCTGAAACTTTTTCATCGGTAAATGTTTTAACAGCTATTCCCTGCATATTATAAACAATAACCGATAATTCAGAACTCCTTTCAAGGCTCACATTAAAAGTAACATAATTGGAAAACGGATTAGGATAACCCACAGCTTTTAAATCAGGATTTTTAGCTTCATTTACAGTTGCATCGGGCGAAGGATTGCAAACACAATTGCTCCTGGTATAATCATGCTGAAACATCATCCAGTCCGGCCCTTTTCCAACACCTACTTTAATAGCATAGGCT
>DATHOL010000134.1:0-2114 GCA_035484895.1 Bacteroidia bacterium
GGTTTGATGAGATTGAATTTAATGGATATAAGAAAAGACCCACACAGCAGTGGTGGTGGGTACACGATAAAGGCAAAGCTTTTTCATACCCGGAAGAGTTTGCGGGAGGCAGGTATGGAACTTTTTTCAATAGTGTAATTTTCACTTTTAAACTCATTAATGCTTATCTCACAAATATTGTGAAATGCGGTATGTTGAACCCGGAAGGGCGTTATATACAGGGTAATATCAGTCAGAAATATAAGAATGATTGCATTTACAACTGTATTGAAACTATGCTCGCTAAAGAAATAGCAGTCGTAAACCCCAAAGTAATATTCTGTTTTGGAAGCGGCGTAAGTAATACTTTGCGCGAATATTGGTACGATGAAAGCGAACCAATACCTATAATTACTTTACCGCACCCATCTTTTCATTGGAAAGGATTTACCAACGAATTTTACAGGCACCTCTATTTCTCTCTAATTAACGAAGGTTTGCTAAATGCAAACATTATCAGGCAAGAAGAAGCAATTAGTAATTATCGGAAGTTTTTAAAAGTGGGCGACTAATTTTCAATTAGCATTCCTAACTTGGGTATCCTGAACAATTTACAATGAGAACCCATAGTGTCCCGTAAAATAATTCTATAGTTTTGATCTAAACTTTAAGCGTCTTGTTATTCCGGTCATAACTTACTCCAACACAATAGGGTGTATTATTTAATTCGTCGGCAACCATTGAAGTGGTTAATATTATTTGATGATTTTTCCCAAACCTTTCAGACATACTTGTTATTAATTTTTGAAAATTTTGAGTTCTTTCTTTTTCCATTCCTTTATCCTCTGTATTGTCGCAAAGTATGAATCTCGGATAACGGAAAAAATCCAGTTCTAAACTGGCGAAGAATATTGCAAATAATACGGCATTTTTGAAATATGTTTTTGAACTGGCGGAAAAGTTATTGCTGCCGTCAAGGGCATAGGAGTCTTTATGGAAATTTACCTCAACTACATTCCCTACGCGGAATTCATCCTGTCTGTCTAAATCATTTTTTAGAATAAACAATGTATATTCCCTAATCTTTTGAAGGGCCGTTTGAAACTTTTGTTTTTGCTGTTCTTCCTTCTGAATGATTTCCAACCTTAACCTTTCTGTGAATGCAGCAAGTTCTGCTAATTCCTTTTTCAAAAGTTCAAGCATTTCCACTGCCTTAATCTGTTGCGTTAAAAATTCAATCTTTTTTTCCGACCCTCCTTTGGATATTAACAAATCATCAATCCTTTCGTCTCTGGTTGTCTGGCCTACTTCAATTGAGGCATCAAGTTGTTTTTGCAATGCTCTGGCCTTTTCAACATAGACTGGAAGTTCACCAAATAAATCAGCCAGCTTTCTTTCTTTTTCTTCAAGCAAACTTTTCGACTCTTTAATCTGTAATTCCATTTCTTGTTTTAATCTTTTTGCATTGGCCTTCTCCGCCTCTTCAACTAAAGGTTGTTTACATAATGAGCAATGCCCCTCCTCAACATTATTTTCTAATGCGCTTAAGCACTGAGGACAGTGCGTTAGTGGCAATTCGTCACCTAAAATTTTTCTTGTAAGCAGTGAGTGATTTAACTCATCAACTCTTTTTTCTAAGGTAGATACAAATTGTTTTGAATCAGAAATCTCAAGTTCATATTGATTAATCTGCCCTTTCGTTTCACGAATCTGATTTTTTACAGGCATTAATTCAGTTTGGATTTTTTCCGAGTTTAGTGCTGTTCGTTTTGTAGTCCTGACATTAATTTGCTGCCTTAGCTCTATGATAGCTTTATCAATATTTTTTAATTCGGTCTGACACAATTCGATTTCTTTTTGAACACTACCGATGCTTGTTGCCGTACCGGATTGTCCGTAAACTCTATTTATGCCTTCGAACTGTCTTTTTTTCTCTTCATTTTCTTTTATTGCGTTTCGATAGTCCAATCGTTGGTTATAAAGTGTATCATCATAAACTCCCAATAGCACTTCTGAAACGGCTTGTCTGGTAAGAGGCAAATCAAACCGTTCGTATCTAAAGAGATTCTGAGTAGGAGTATCTTGGTCAATATAAAGTAGCCGTAATATTTGATGAATCGTTATATTGCTATCTG
>DATHOL010000135.1:0-5982 GCA_035484895.1 Bacteroidia bacterium
AGGCCTTTCCTTTCTATTTAGCACTTAGTATACTCACAGGGTTTTATTCACTATATGTTCTGAAGAGCATTTCCTATTCCGCCAATGTATTAGATGGAATTAAAAATCCCTACAAGAAAGCATTGATAGGTGGAATTGCGCTAGGCGGTGTTATTTTTTTATTGCCTCCTTTATATGGTGAAGGATATCATACGGTACAAATGCTGCTTAATTCAGATTATACAAGATTATTTGACAGCGGGCTTCTTTTTAAATTCCATGATAGTAAATATGCATTGCTGTTTATTACAATAGCAATTCTATTAATAAAAGTATTTGCCGCGCAACTTACTATGAGCGCGGGTGGTAACGGTGGTTTCTTTGCTCCTTCTTTGTTTATGGGCTCCATGATAGGATTCTTTTTCGTGTACAGCATTAACTATTTTGATATAAGTAAAATAATGGGAATTGATAAATTAAATGAACCCAATTTTATTGCAGTTGGTATGGCCGGACTAATGAGCGGAGTAATGCATACACCATTAACGGCTATATTCCTTATTGCGGAAGCCACTGGAGGCTATACTCTGCTTGTACCGTTGATGATTGTTTCTTCCCTTTCCTATCTTATTTCAAAATATTTTCATCCTCAGTCGATATATCAGAAGCACTGAAAATCTTCTAAGAGTGTGGAAGAAATATTTACATCATCTCCTGCTGCACTTCTTTTACCTCCGGCACCATGCGTGTGAGCAATTGCTCCACGGCAGATTTCAGGGTTTTGGTAGAAGATGGGCATCCGCTGCAAGAACCGCTTAGCTGTAGTTTAACAATGCCATCTTTAAAGGAGCGGAAAAGTATTACACCGCCGTCATTTTCGACAGCGGGTTTTACATATTGTTCAAGGGCTTCTATAATTTTATTTTCGGTTTCATTACTCGGTTCGGTATGATCAACCTGGGTGGCTTTAATAGCTTCCATAGTGGTTGTTTCTGCCGTAATTTCTTCCGGTTTCACGGCGATAGTATTCCAAACTTTTCCACCGTTTTGCAAGTATTCCTTTATATAATCCCGCACATCAAAAACCACATCGTCCCACATGGCTTTTTCATTTTTCAAGATGGTGATGAAATTAGAGGTGATGAAAATCCCCTTTACAAAAGGCAATTCATAAAGCTTTTGCGCTAATGGAGAAGGAGATGCTTCATTGGATTTTAAAAACTCAAACTGAACACCCTCCGGAACCAGCATTTTATCAGCGACAAATTTCATCGCGTTAGGATTAGGGGTCATTTCCGCATATATAGATACTATCTTGAATTGAGACATGGGTAGTTAATAAGGCGCAAAGTTAGACAATTTGAACTACTCCTTCTCCATCTGTAAACAAGACCGTGACTTTGTCATCCTGAGCATCGCGAAGGATCTCTATTATGTTGAGATTCTTCACTTCGTTCGGAATGACTAAGTCATTTGTTTTTTCCCTTCTCTATCCATAGAGAAGAGGTAGGGGATGAGTATTCACGGTTTATTCCTATTTTTGAAGAATGAATTTACCATCCCACCTTTTGGAACAGGCAGTAGATGAGTTTGCCAAACTACCAGGTGTAGGCAAGCGAACAGCATTGCGTTATGTGTTATATCTGCTGAAGCAGGAAAAATCGGAATTAATGAAATGGTCGGAGACGATTGCCAAATTATCGGAGGATATAAAATATTGCGCCGTATGTTTTGCCATCTCCGAAGACCCAATATGTACTATATGCTCCAATCCTGCCCGCGATCATTCTACTATATGCGTGGTGGAAGATATACGCGATTTGATTGCCGTTGAAAACACTTCCCAATATCATGGAACCTATCATGTATTAGGTGGAATAATCTCGCCCATTAATGGTATTGGGCCAATGGATTTGAAAATAGAACCTCTTGTTAAACGTGTGGAAGCAGGCGAAGTAAAAGAAATAATAATGGCGCTTCCTTCCACCATGGAAGGGGATACTACAAATTTCTATATTTATAAAAAATTGAGCCAATTTAATTTGACCATGAGTACATTGTCCCGTGGAGTATCAGTTGGTGATGAATTGCAATATGCCGATGAAGTTACCCTTGGACAATCTATACTTTTACGGGTACCTTACGAATCTTCTGTAGTACGTAAATAGATTTAAATACAATGGACGCGGATGACGCAGATGATTATGATAAACGCTGATAATTACAAATTGGATTTTTTTCAAACCCTGAGAATCTTAATCAATCCTAAGCAATCCGCGTTATCCGCGTTCTATCATCTATGAAGTTATCTGTAATAATTGTCAACTATAACGTTAAGCATTTTCTCGAACAATGTCTTTACTCAGTGCGGAAAGCCGCCAAGAATTTGCCGGTTGAGATTTGGGTAGTAGATAATAATTCTGTGGATGGTTCCATTGAAATGCTAAAGGAAAAATTTCCCGAAGTAAAGCTGATAGAAAACAAAAAAAATGCCGGGTTTTCGGTAGCCAATAATCAGGCTATAAAGCAATCTGCGGGAGAATATGTATTACTTCTGAATCCGGATACGATAGTTGAAGAAGAAACTTTTTCCAGGACCATTACATTTATGGATGAGCACCCGGATGCAGGTGCCTTGGGTGTAAAAATGATTGATGGAACCGGTCATTTTCTGCCGGAGTCGAAAAGAGCATTGCCTACTCCCGAAGTTGCATTTTATAAAATATTCGGGTTGGCATTTTTATTTCCTAAATCCAAAAAATTCGGGAAATACCATCTAACATATTTGTCACAAGATGAGGTGAACAAAGTAGATGTGCTATCCGGTGCATTTATGCTTATACGTAAAGCAGCACTTGATAAAGCAGGCTTATTGGACGAGACTTTTTTCATGTACGGGGAGGACATTGATATTTCCTATCGCATTACGCAAGCAGGTTACAACAACTATTATTTCCCGCTGACACGCATTATACATTACAAAGGAGAAAGCACTAAAAAAAGTAGCGTAAACTACGTTATCGTTTTTTATAACGCTATGCGGATATTTGCCCAAAAGCATTTCGCGCATAAAAATGCCAGGCTGTTTTCTTTCCTGATGAATATGGCAATCTTCTTCCGGGCCTCCATAGCCATTTTACACCGCTTTATCAATAAAATGATTTTACCCGTTATTGATTTCATTACCATTTATGCAGGGTACTATTTCATATCGCTTTTCTATGCCAATATCAAGTTTTCATCCGAAGGGTATTATTCCCGTATTTTTCTGTTATTGATTTTGCCCTGCTATATTATTGTATGGCTGTTCTGTATCCTCTTTAGTGGTGGCTATGACAAACCCATTAAGCAATGGAAAATAATCAGGGGCATACTTTGGGGAGCGGGTATAATATTAATCATGTATGCATTGTTACCCGATGCTTTTCGGTTTTCGCGTGCACTTATATTAATAGGTACGGTTTGGGTTATTATTGCTCTTACAACAATTCGTGCTTTATTGATGGCTTTTAAAGTGAAAGGTTTTGCAAAGTATAACCGACGGTTATTGATAATTGGAGAAGAAGAAGAAAGTAAACGTGTGCATGGCCTTTTGGAAAAGACAGGTGTTAAAATCGAGGAACTCCATTATCTTGGCTCAGAAGAAGGACAAAATGGAGAACGTTTCAGTAAATGGAGCGAAACGGTGAAGATTTATAATATCAATGAAGTGATTTTTTGCGCCAAGAGCCTTCCCTCACAGACTATTATGGATGCGATGTCAACTATTTCTGCTCCCGAATTAGAATTTAAAATAGCTCCGCCCGAAAGTTGGGCCATTATAGGCAGCAATTCCATACACACTTCCGGTGAGCTGTATATGATTGATGTCCATGCTATTAATACTGGCCCTAATGTACGCAACAAACGCTTGTTTGATGTGGTAATAACTGTATTATTGCTTGCATTTAGTCCTGTAATATGCTGGTTTCAGCGGAACCCCATTGGATTCTTCGGTAATATCTTTTGGGTGCTAATCGGTGAAAAATCATGGGTTGGATATGCATCTGCGAATGGACAACAAAAGTCTGTACATCTACTTCCCTCCATTAAAAAAGGAGTGCTTTCCCCAATAGATGCGCTTCCAGCCCAATCGGATACTACTACAATTAACGATGTTAACGCCATATATGCAAGGGATTATAGTGTTCCGACCGATATTCGCATAGTAGGCAGGGGTTTTAGGAATTTAGGCCGGAATAAGTAAAGTATAATCTGATTATCAATTAATAGTGAGATTAATGTTTGAAAGGGTGGTTATTTCCAAAAATGAAGTATTTATTATTATTTCATTCGGCACCATTATAATATGAAAAAACTACTATATTTGCAGCCCTATTAAAAAATACACACAGGAATAAACATGATTATTGTTCAAATTAAAGAAGGAGAAAATCTTGAAAAGTCACTGAAAGCATTCAAGAAAAAGTTTGACCGTATTGGAGTTGTTAAGGAACTACGTTTACGTAAAGTATATAACAAGCCATGCGTTGTTCGCAGACAAAAGAAGCTGAAAGCTGTTCTCCGCCAAAAATATATTGACTCTCTGGAATAGTAGAAAGTTCTTTCCTTAGGAATTCCTTTGGAAAAGTTATAAAGTTCGTAAAGTCCTGATTATTCAGGTTGCTTTGCGAACTTTTTGTTTTTATAGATCTGGCCAGTTCTACTTTATAAACTTTTAACTCACTCTCCGTGTGTTATTTTGCCAATTCCACCGCTGGTGTTTTCCATCACCTTAGCCGAACCATAATAGGTAATTCCGCCAACGCCGTTAGCATCTAAATAAATTTCGCTGTCAGCGCAAACTGTTGCAGCGCCAACCCCGTTTACACTGGCATGCAAAATACCTACTTTAAAATCTTTTGCCTTTAGTTTCCCAATCCCGTTGTCATCAATGGTTGCATAATGAGCTTTTCCGGCAATGGTAAGGCTGCCAACTCCATTCTCTGAAGCGGTAACTGAATCTGCATTTATGCATAATGTATTTTCTCCTACGCCATCTGATTCAAAAATAAATTTTGCCGTTTTAATAGTATCCACTGTTTTAATGCTCCCTACAGATTCCGTTTCAATAGCGTTCAGTTGCTTGTAGGTAATATAAATCGTAGTTTTTTTGTCATGAATACCTATATGATTGTTTAAAGTATCCATTATTACAAGTGTATTGCCATCGTTGGTTACTTTTAAATCGCTTGGGTAATCATCCTTCACAATAACGCTTTCTGAGCTGCCATGTTGAAGAATAATATTAAAAACGCCATTGGCTTTAATGGAAGTAAATGGTTGGACAGACATATTCTTCCCTTCCGGCGGAAGGTGCGTATATTTAATATCAGAACCACCTACATTTATAACACATGCTGAAATGAAAATCAGGCCGGCTAATGCGGCTAATCGGAAATTGGTATTCATGGTGTTTAATTTTTAGTTGTTTTTCCTAAGACGTGAAGATAGGAGAAAAAGTTACAAGGTTGTTTCCCTCTCCTCTTAGGAGAGGGTAGGGTGAGGTCTTGAATTCCATGTATAATTTGAGGTTAGCTCCCTGCCAACAGCACCTTCCAGGCCTCCACTACATGGTTTCCTTCCAACAGCCGTTTAGCTTCTCTATGTAAATCTTCTTCGTTCTCAAATTTCCAAATATTGGTCGATTTGTAGGCTGCTACATCTGCCGCTGTCGGTAAATGAGGAATATTTCCGAGTCTGCCAAGGTCGTTACCGCTCAATATTTTACTATTTCTAATAGAAGCAGGAAGTGAATCAATACCAATACCCAGGTTATGCCCCGGCTGGGGTTGTTCAAATAATGCATTGCCATGTGCCCTGCAATAAAAATTGGCACCCATACGGCCAACGGTATCAATTTTAATTTGATCAATTCTGCCATCGGCATTCAATATATCTTCGCTTATATGAATGTGAATTATATCGCAAATGATAATATTACCTGCACCTCCACCAGTACCG
>DATHOL010000136.1:0-2896 GCA_035484895.1 Bacteroidia bacterium
TTAAAAAATACTCGCGGGCAATATTCGGATTTACCTGTATAGCCTGGTTAATCAGGGTTATGGCATCTTCATACTTCTTCACATAAAAATAAAGCTCCGCCAGTTTCAGTTCAGCATCCGTATTTTTCGGGTTCAGGCGGATGGATGTTTCAAAAGCATCACGGGCTTCATGGGTGTGGCCAGTAATAAACTGCACATCGGCAAGGCTATAAAAATAATCTGACTTGGTACTATCAAGTTGCACTGCCCTCGTTAAATCCGTAAATGCAGGGCCTACGCTTTTCGTAATTAACTCCAGTTTCCCACGGTTCCAATAAGCATCTGCATCTTTAGGATTGGATGAAATCTTGCCTGTATAGAAATTTATTTTTGGCGTAATAGTATCCCCACGGGCAGTATCAGCTGCGCTAAGCTGCTGGTTGGATTTTGTACCCGTATGACATGACGAACCAAGAAGAGCAATTGCAAAAAAGCAAATGGTGAATTGTAAATGGTGAATGAATTTCATTTAGCAGGTAGCATTAACAATTCACAATTTTTATGCAGGTTTAACCAATAATGCTTCTTTTATTTTGTTTTCAATTTCTTCGGCCAGTTCAGGATTGTCGAGGAAAATTTGTTTTACCGCATCCCTGCCTTGTCCTAATTTAGTATCACCATAGCTGAACCAGGAACCGCTCTTTTTAATGATGTTCTTTTCAACACCGATGTCCACTATTTCGCCTACTTTGGAAATACCCTCACCATACATAATATCGAACTCTGCCACCCCGAATGGAGGAGCCATTTTATTTTTAACCACCTTTACGCGGGTACGGTTACCAACTACAGCTTCGGCTTCTTTCAGTTGGCCTATGCGGCGAATATCCAAACGGATGGAAGAATAAAACTTAAGTGCATTTCCACCGGTGGTGGTTTCAGGATTGCCAAACATAACACCGATTTTTTCCCGTAACTGGTTGATGAAGATACAGCAGCATTTAGTCTTGCTTATGGTTCCGGTAAGTTTTCGCAAGGCCTGAGACATTAACCTGGCTTGTAATCCCATTACGGAATCTCCCATTTCTCCTTCAATTTCGCTGCGGGGGGTAAGTGCAGCTACCGAGTCAATTACAATAATATCTATCGCGCCGGAACGAATCAGGTTATCTACAATTTCCAACCCTTGTTCTCCATTATCCGGCTGAGAAATTAAGAGGCTACTAATATCTACCCCTAATTTCTTGGCGTAATTCATATCAAAAGCATGTTCAGCATCTACAATGGCTGCAATACCACCGGCCTTTTGAGCATTGGCAATCGCGTGAATAGCCAGGGTAGTTTTTCCCGAGGATTCCGGACCATAAATTTCAATTACACGGCCTTTGGGTAAACCACCAATGCCCAGTGCAATATCCAGTGTAAGTGAACCGGTAGGAATTATTTCCTGCACTTCAATAGGAGCGTCGCCCATTTTCATAACAGTACCTTTCCCGTAGGTCTTTTCTATCTTATCCAGCGTTAGCTGAAGCGCTTTTAACTTTTCTTTGTTTAACTCTTTTAATTCGTCTTTTTTCTTTTCTGCGACCTTTTCCATGTTGAATATTTAATTGTGTTTATTTAGGAAGCGTAAATATATGGAAATAAGAAACGAGTGGTAAAAAAAACTACAAAACGTGGGCAAATGGAATGGAAACAAAGTCAAATACACTTGATTATTCTATAATCCTTACCTTTGCCATCTTTACATATAGATTGTGGCATTAAAAAAAGAAGTTAAAATAGGCATTGTAGTTGTAGCAGCATTAGCCATGCTCATATTCGGGTTGAACTTTTTGAAGGGGGTGAACCTGTTTAACCATAACAAAAAAATATACGCCGTGTATATGGATGTGCAAGGCGTTGTTCCATCTAACCCGGTGGTGGTAAGCGGTTTCCATGTAGGGCATATTAAAACGATTGCCATTGAACCTAATACATCGGGGAAGATAGTTGTGACCATGATAATAACCAATACAGATGTAAAGATTCCAAAGAATTCGGTCGCTAAAATTTTCAGCCAGGATTTTTTAGGTTCGAAAGCCATTCAGCTTGATTTAGGAAATGGAACAGATTTAATTCAGGATGGCGATACCCTTCAATCCAGTTTGGAAGAAACCATTAAGCAAACGGTAGATAAACAAGTGTTGCCTCTCAAGAAAAAAGTGGAGGACCTTATTTCATCTATCGATACTACTATAGGAATTATTGACGGAATTTTCAGCAAGGATACCCGTGATAATCTTACTCAAAGTATTCTCAGCATTCGCATATCCTTGAAGCATATTGAAAATACGTCGGTAAGTGTGGACCAATTAATGGGTAGTGAAAAAACACACATATCATCTATACTAGGAAAGATTGACGAAATATCTACCACGCTTGCAAAGAATAGCGGCAACCTGAACAAGATCATCACCAATTTTGCCAATATCAGTGATACGCTTGCCAAATCAAAAATTCAACAAGCCGTTAACAATGCCGACAGCGCACTTTATTATACTTCGCAAATTATGGGCCGCATAAATCGTGGCCAAGGTAGTATGGGTATGCTGGCAAAAGACACCGCTTTGTACAACCGCTTGTCAGGTGCTTCGGAACAACTGCGCCAGCTGCTGGAAGATTTCAGGTTGCATCCCAAGCGTTATGTACACTTCTCGGTTTTTGGTAAAAAAGAATAAATCAGTTTGCTATGATTTCGCAAATAATTTTCATAGTAGTTCTTATTGCAGCTATCGTTTCCTTTTGGCGCGCGGTTAGCCGGATAAGTAAAAATATCCATCTTGGCAGGGCATTAGACCGAACCGACAACCCGGGTGAAAGATGGAAAACTATGTTTATGGTTGCAATCGGACAAAGTAAAATGGTGAAGCGTCCA
>DATHOL010000137.1:0-7458 GCA_035484895.1 Bacteroidia bacterium
CCTTCGAACAGGCACAGGAACATAATGATGTGGAGTTGTATAAGTAGTATCCTCAAAAATAGCTGAAGCACTCGTTCACAATATGCTTCGGATGGAATGAGAGAATTATTCCTGCGAAAGAATACCAGTCGTTTTTACCATTACCGCGTTGCGTGCCTGTTAAAGCTGCCGATGGAACATTACTCCTGTTCGACATTTGAAGCGCCAGTGAAGCATTAGGCCCTTCTGATTTAGCCAGCTGGGAAGCATTGGGGTATACTCCGCTCACATCATCAATATATCCCGTAAATGTTTTCCGCAAACCCCATTCTATAGAGAGACAAATGCTGGGCGAAAAGTTTGTTTTTATACCAATTCCAAAAGGAATGCAGGGTTGAATTAAATGGTATGGAGCATCTGTATTATATTGGGTACCTTGTCCTTCGGTATGCAATGGTTGCAGTTCAACCCATTGGTCCCCTATTTTACCTTGCGGATTCATCCGGAAAAACCCAAATCCCCCAAAAATATAAGGGCTGAAATTATACTTGGGATTACCGATTTCGTACTCAAAAAAGTTAAACTCTATTTGCCCCGAAATTTCATCTATGGGCGATTTAAAGTTCAGGTTCCTATCCTGCTGGTATGCAGAGCTTGATTGGTTATCATAAGCCGTTACTTCGCCTATCAATACATTTGCCCTGGCTGAAAAGCGGTTATTAATATTATAGCGGTATATCAATCCGAAGGCTGGCTGGGTGAATTTAAAGAATCCATTAGGGTTTAAATCGCCTAAGTAAAAGGAACCTCCCAGAAATATTCCTATTTCGGTGGTTTCCGGGGAGTTTTGTGCGTATAGAGAAATGGCCCCGAGGAACACTGTACTAAGAACCAGGAATATTTTTTTCATTTTGATTATCAACGGAAATATAGTGTTCAGTGTTACCTTTAAAGGCTCAAAAGTATTAAAAAATCCCGTCGGAGCCCGACTGGCTATTATTTAAAGCCCTTTTAAGGGTTTTTGGAGAGGTTATTTTCGTTCTATTTTGGCGCACCGGATATATATTCCGCAAATTATATATATATTTGCATCGGATTTTGTGATTAGATAGGATTCTCCCATTAATTAAATACAGGCAAGGAGGGCTCAAGCGACCTCCTTTGTTGTTTATATAAACGCTTGAATTATTTAAAAATTGTACGATTTAAAACTATAGCCATGGCAAAGAAGGCAAACGTAGCAGAACTAAAGGAAATTACCCACCTCAATATTATTGAGTCATTTTCCGAATTTAAAGAAATCAAGAGCATTGATAAAGCAACTCTCATGAACGTGATTGAGGATGTATTTAAAGCTATGCTGCGCAAACGTTTCGAGACCGACGAAAACTTCGATATTATCGTTAACCCGGATAAGGGTGACGTGGAAATTTGGAGAAACCGCGTTATTGTGGAGGATGACAAAATTGAAAACCCGAATACACAAATTGCATATTCTGAAGCAGTAAAAATTGAACCTGATTTTGAGGTAGGCGAAGATGTTTCCGAGCCAGTAAATTTTATGGATTTCAGCCGTAGGGCTATCCTGGCAGTTAGGCAGAACCTGAGTTCGCGTATTTCCCAGCTGGAAAAAGAAACGCTCTTCAAAAAATATAAAGATAAAGAAGGTGATATCATCAGTGGTGAGGTTTACCAAATATGGAAAAAGGAAATCCTTATTATGGATGACGAAAGCAATGAGCTTATTTTGCCTCGCACAGAACAAATTCCATCTGACTTCTTTAAGAAAGGAGATACCATTCGCGCCGTAGTGCTTTCTGTAGAAATGAATGGTACAAATCCAGTAATTACCCTGTCTCGTACGTCTCCTTCATTTCTGGAGAGATTATTTGAAATGGAAGTACCTGAAATATTCGACGGGCTAATTACTATTAAGAAGATTGTACGCGAACCTGGTGAACGTGCCAAGGTTGCCGTGGAATCGTATGATGACCGTATTGACCCGGTTGGGGCATGCGTGGGTGTAAAAGGCTCACGGATTCACGGAATCGTTCGGGAGTTGAAAAATGAAAATATTGATGTTATCAATTTCACCACCAACCCTACATTGTTTATTACCCGCGCACTTAACCCTGCAAAAATAACCAGCATAAAAATTGATGAGGCTACCAAACATGCCGATGTGTATTTGAAACCTGACCAGGTATCGCTTGCTATTGGTAAGGGCGGACACAATATTCGTTTGGCAGCTCGGTTGACAGGTTACGAAATAGATGTTTACAGGGATGCTGAAAATTATACAGAAGACGTTCCGTTGGATGAATTCGGAGATGAAATAGAAGGATGGATACTCGATGCATTGAAGAGCATTGGTTGCGATACCGCCAAGAGCGTATTGGAACTGACTGTGGAAGACCTTGCCAAGAGAACCGATCTGGAAGAAGAAACTATTAAAGAAGTGCAAGGTATTTTAAGGAAAGAATTTGAAGGATAAAAAACAGCTGATGGCTGATTCCGCAGTAATGCGGGATTAGCTGAAAGCTATTAATTAATATGGCAGCAGAAGGCGTACATAGGTTAAGTAAAGTTGCAAAGGAACTCAACGTGAGCGTGGGAACGCTTGCAGATTTTCTGAATGCAAACGGGCATAAGGTTGATTCGAACCCGAACGGGAAAATCACGGATGCCCAGTACGCATCGGTAAGAAAAGAATACGAAGGAGAGAAAAAGACCAAAGATGAGGCTATTCTGATTCAGAAAGAAAAGGAAACTATTCATGCGGAAGAAGAAGCCAAAAAGGCTCCTGTAGTAGTTGAAGTACCGGTTGTAAAAGCTCCTCCTGTTATTCCAATCCCTGAGCCTGCCCGTGAGAAAGTAAAACTGGAAGGCCCTAAGATTACCGGTAAAATAGATTTGCCGGAACCTCCTAAAAAAGGGAAAACCGTTGTTAAGGAAAAAGAAGTTGAAGAGCCGAAAAAACCTTCTGCAACAAAAAAAGAGGAAGAACCTAAGGCTCCCGAACCGGTAAAACCTGTAGAAGCGGTAAAACCTGCTCCTGCACCGGTTGTTCCCGAAAGAATAAAAGAAGATTTTGTGCCTACCAAGTTCAGTAAACTGGAAGGGCCTACCATTATTGGTAAAATAGAGTTGCCTCAAAAGCCTATTGCCTCGTCTAATAATGACACTGCTCCTAAAGGCGGTGGTGCCGGTGCAGCAGGAAAGAAAAGGAAGCGCATATTTAAAAAGGAATATAATAAGGAAGATATTAACCAGGCTGCAAGGCCTTCCTCTCCTTCCAGTAAACCAGGCGCTCCCGGAGGTTCAAGGCCACGCGAACAACGCCCGGAACTTACCGATGAAGAAATTCAAAACCAGATTAAGGAAACGCTGGCCCGTTTAAGTGGTTCCGGAAAATCGAAAGCTGCCAAATACCGTCGTTTGAAACGCGACCTGATGAGTGAAAAAGCGCAACAGGAAGCCGAACAAATTGCAGCCGAAGGAAAAGTTATAAAAGTTACTGAGTTCGTATCCGCCAATGAACTGGCGAAGATGATGAGCGTTCCTATTCAGGATGTTATTTCAACCTGTATGAGTTTAGGGCTTTTTGTATCTATCAACCAACGGTTGGATGCTGAAACCATCTCTATTGTTGCGGAAGAATTCGGTCACAAAGTAGAATTTGTAAGTATTGATGTTCAGGAAGCAGTAAGAATAGAAGAGGATAAAGAAGAGGATTTAATTCCCCGCCCTCCTATTGTTACCGTTATGGGCCACGTAGATCATGGTAAAACATCTTTGCTCGATTATATCAGAAAAGCTAACGTTATTGCCGGTGAAGCGGGTGGTATAACCCAGCACATAGGAGCTTATAATGTGACATTGGAAAACGGCAAAAAAATTACATTTTTGGATACTCCCGGCCACGAAGCCTTTACCGCCATGCGTGCCCGTGGAGCACAAGCTACTGACATAGCTATTATTGTGGTAGCTGCCGACGATGGTGTGATGCCTCAAACTAAGGAAGCAATCAACCATGCGCAGGCTGCCGGCGTGCCTATGATTTTTGCCATTAACAAAATAGATAAAGAAGGCGCAAACTCCAATAGAGTTAAGGAAGAACTCTCCCAAATGAATATATTGGTGGAAGATTGGGGCGGCAAATACCAGGTGGAAGAAATCTCTGCTAAAAAAGGAACACACATCGGTGAGTTGCTGGAAAAGGTATTACTGGAAGCGGAATTATTGGAATTAAAAGCCGACCCGAATAAAAAAGCACACGGAATTGTTATCGAATCTGCATTAGACAGAGGTAAAGGATATGTTGCAACCATATTGGTAGAAGGCGGTACGCTGCATGTAGGCGACGTTATTGTGGCCGGTTGTTTCAGTGGTAAACTGAAAGCCATGCACAATGAAAGAAGTGCACCTATAGATGAAGCAACACCGGCTATGCCTGCGTTAATTTTAGGATTGGATGGCGCTCCCCAGGCCGGCGATCAGTTCCACGTAGTGGCAACCGAATCGGAAGCCCGTGAAATAGCCAATAAGCGTTTGCAACTGCAACGTGAACAAGGTCTAAAGACACGCAAGCATATTACACTTGATGAAATAGGAAGACGTTTGGCAATAGGTGACTTTAAAGAACTGAACGTAATTGTGAAGGGTGACTTTGACGGTTCTATTGAAGCATTGTCGGATTCGTTGTTGAAACTGGCTAACCCTAAAATACAAGTGAATATTGTGCACAAGGGTGTTGGTGCAATTACCGAATCAGATGTATTATTAGCGTCTGCATCAAATGCTATTATTATTGGGTTCCAGGTACGTCCATCGCAAAATGCGCGTAAAATAGCTGAACAGGAACAAATTGATATTCGTCTATACTCTATCATTTACGATGCCATAGAAGAGGTGAAAACCGCTATGGAAGGCATGTTGAGCCCTGAAGTGCAGGAAAAAATTACTTGCAACCTCGAGGTGCGCGAAGTATTTGGTGTGACCAAGGTAGGTAATGTGGCAGGCTGTATGGTGCTTACCGGAAAAATTACCCGGAATACAAGGATTCGTGTTATCCATGATGGTATTGTAGTGCATACCGGCGATTTAGGCTCCCTCAAACGTTTCAAAGATGATGTGAAAGAGGTTGTATCGGGCTATGAATGCGGACTTAATATTGCAGGCTTTAACGACATTAAAGTAGGCGATATTATTGAAGGCTACGAGCAGGTAGAAGTGAAAGCCAAGCTATAAGTCACTCCCGGAACTAAAATAAGCTTTTAAAATTATTGGAATTGCCCGTCCGAATGAATTCGGACGGGCTTTATTTTATAATAACGAAAGCGCTCATTTTTTCAGTAAAAAAATCCTCTCTCCAAAAACCTTTACGCTGCACTTTTAGTGGCTTTTTAAAGCAGTGCATAAACACAATATGCACTGATGTATAAACTGTTACACTATTGCAGCATTTTTAAAACTACTGCTGCGAATAAGTTGTGGGGCAAATGGGAGGCATTTGTTTGAAATGAACGAACGTGACTTTCCCCTCTCCTCGTATGAGAGGATAGGGTGAGGTCTTTTTTTATACTATCTTTGTTTTATACCAATTGGCTCTTTATGAGGAATTTTAAGAAACTACTTTATTTTTTAGTTTTCATTCCGTTAGCTATCGGGATTAGCCCGAAAGTTTGTGAGGGGCAGAGTTGGGCGTGGGGGAGACAATCTATGCCCCATTATTATCATTCTTTTGGAATGACCTATCCTGACCATAGTGTTGCGGTAGATAAGGCGGGCAATTCATACATCGCAGGTTCTTTTGGAGGAATACTTTCATTTGGAGCTGATACAGTAAAGGCTACAAGTAATTTTGGTATTTATTTAGTGAAGTATGATGCATCTGGAAATGTCTTGTGGGCACGACAAGCAAATGAAGATGGTTCCGTGAATAATGGAGGCGGGGCATCAGTTGCATTGGATAGAACTGGGAATGCTTATATAACTGGCTATTTTGAAAGTGCAATATATTTTGGTACGGATACATTGAAAGCTACACATGGTTGGGATATGTTTACAGCCAAGTACAATGCAAATGGCAATGTGCTTTGGGCAAAACAAGCTACAAATACAAATTATCCGAGTAATAGTTATGGATCATCTATTGCGGTAGATGGTTCAAGTAATGCATATATAACAGGTTGGTTTGCAGGAATTATTGCTTTTGGCAGTGATACATTAAAAGAAACAGGTGGATATGAAAATGTTTTGGTAGCTAAATATGATTCTTCCGGTAATTTTTTATGGGCAAGACAATGCAGTACACCAAATACTAGTTATAATTATGCCGAAAGTAATTCTATCGCAGTAGATAAAAGCGGCAATTCCTATATAACTGGTTATGGTGGAGATACTTTATATTTTGGCCCGGATACTTTAGTATCTAATGGTATTGGTAGTTTCTTTTTGGTTAAATATTCTGCAAATGGTAATGTGATTTGGGCAAAACAAGCTATTGGTAATGCTTCAGGATACTCTGCTGCAATTAATGGTTCGGGAGGTATATACATAACTGGGTACTTTACTGGTGCTATATATTTTGATACTGACACATTAAAAGAAACGGCAGTTAATGGCGATGCATTCATAGCTAAATATAATTCTAATGGCAATTTAATATGGGCTAAACAAGTTTATATTTTAGATAGTAATTCATGGTTCGGTTGTTCCGCAACATGCGACACATTAACAAATGGAGGAGGATATTTCTTAACAAGTCTCAATGGAGGAGGTAATTCTCCGTACAAATTAAAATTTGGTGCAGATACATTCAGCTTAAATACACCCATCGTTTCAACAGGCGCAAGCCTTCTTCTGCAATTGGATTCGACAGGTAACGTCTTGTGTGGAACGATGTTTAATGGCTCTAACAATAGTGCATGTTATTTAGAGTCGATCGGGGTTGATAAGTCCGGACATTATATATATCTTGATGGGGATTTAGATACTACTCTTGTCTTTGGAATAGATACTTTGGTCACTGAAGGCACTGAATGCCTACCATTTCTAGCAAGTTGGGGACCTTGTGTCGACACGAACATTACAACCTCCCTGTCCCCCATCTCCAATTCCCACTCCCTCTCCCTTTTCCCCAACCCCAACACCGGAGCGTTTACGCTTCGGGTGGTTAGTGGACTGGGGTTAGTGGATAGTAAAATGCAAGTGGAGGTGTATAATGTGCTTGGAGAGAGAGTATTTAAAGAGACCCTTCGCTCTGCTCAGGGTGACAATCTCATTGACATTTCCTCAAATCCCGGAGGAGTTTACCTTTACAGGGTAATGGATGAAAGCGGGGCGTTGGTGGGAGAGGGGAAGTTTGTGATAGAGAAATAAAAGAGATTCCTCACTTCGTTCGGAATGAACTGTGTTTAAAAACAAGTTTTTTGTAAATAATTTTCATCATACATAATTCCTTTGGTAGCTACAGCA
>DATHOL010000138.1:0-3035 GCA_035484895.1 Bacteroidia bacterium
TGCTGCGGTTACTACCAGTATTGATTACCTTGTTGAAACAGATGGTACCGTAAATTTGCCGGTGATAAAAAAAACAGAAATAGCGGGGTTAACCATTCGGGAAGCTAGCGAAATGCTGGAAAAAAAATATTCGACCTATTATGTTCATCCATATATTTTATTGCAAGTGTCTAACCGCAGGGTAATTGTATTTCCGGGAGATCCCGGAACAGCCAAGGTAATACCTCTGGTAAATAATAACACCACCCTGATAGAAGCTATTGCTTTAGCTGGCGGACTTACCGAAAGTGGTAAAGCCAAGGAAGTCAAGCTTATCCGGGGAGACCCTGCTAAACCACAGGTATACCTGATTGACTTAAATACTATTGATGGTATAAAACAAGGCAATACCATTTTGCAGGCTAATGATATTATTTATGTAACACCGCAAAGAAGGCCAACACTTGTTTTATTGGAAAGAATCACTCCTATCCTTAGCGGGATAAGCAGTATTTTGCTCACCATTGTTTTACTTAAGTCTGTAAAGCTGTAAACCATGGCAGCTGAAGAAACGGAAAACATATCTTCTTCTCCTGCCAGAAAAAAGAGGAGCAATAGAATTTCTTTGCTGAATGAAGAATTCGATCTTTCCCTTTTTGTCCTTATATCTCAAAAAAAATGGAAGCTGCTTGCAGGAATATCGTTGCTTATTTTTGTAATAGCAATAGTATATCTTCGTTATGCCCAGCGCGTTTATGAAGAAAACTGCCTGGTGCAAATAGGCTCTCAGAATACGGCCAATAAAGTGCTTAACAATAGTCCTGCCGCCAGTTTATACCAGTCAAACGATGATGAAGTAGCCGAAGCGGTAGAGTTAATGAAGTCGAGAATATTTCTTGAAAAGGTTCTCCGGCATCTTCCAATGGCCATATCTTATTATACGGAAGGTACATTTAAGAATAATGAAAAATACATGTCTTCTCCCTATGAAGCAATAGTTGACAGCAATGCGCTTTATAATTTGGTGAAGATTCCCATATATATTTATTTTACAAGCCCTACCGGGGGTAAAATAAGTTTTACTATTGGCAAAGGAGCAAAAAATTCCTATCCGTTTACATGCATGCAATGGTGTGAAACCCCTTATGGAAAGATAAACATACGGGTAATTTATCCGTCGGAAATAGCAAAATCAGTTAAAAATTTGAAAAAGGATGCTGATTATTTTCTGATAAATGATTATAACGACCTTTCAAAATATTATGTAAAACAAATTACGGTAAAAATCTTAAATTCCGAAGCTAAAACAATTCAAATATCCTGCCGCGACGAAGACGACAATAAAGCATCTGATATTGTAAATGCAATAGGTAAATTGTATATTAATGAGATGGTACAGAAAAGAAGCCAAAGCGATGAACACATACTGAATTTTGTCAATAGCCAGTTGGATACCATTTACAACCATATACGGGAGACAGAAATCAGCATGGGCGGCGATAGTAACAGAAGGCATGGGATTGGTAGCATTGTTTCTTCCGAGTTAATGAATGCCAATGGAGGGTTTCTGCAAACCCTGGATGAAAAAATTTCGCAGCTTAATATTGACCAGCGGCTATTGAATGACATGGCATTAAAAATAAATGATGCTATGGATCCTTCAAATCTTTTGCTGCAGCTGGAAATGATGGATGAAAGCGGAGGATTGAAAGATAATATTAACATACTTCGCGAATATTTGGCCGAACGGCAGAAAGCAGCTTTTGATGCAACCGACGCCAATGTTAAAATGCAGGAACTTGACAGCCTTATAAAAGGGCAAAAACTATTAATCTTCCAATCTATTAATCTGCTCAAGGATAAGATGGAATCTGCAAAAAGAGCTTTGATTGCCGAAAGAGATGAAATACAATCCAGGTTATTGAGCCCGACCGAAACTACCAATTTGGAAAACCTAAGACTACAGAGGCAAGCCAACATTGATGAAAAATATTACGACCTTTTATTAGAGAAAAAAGCGGAGTATGCAATTTCAAAGGCAGGGTATGTAGCAGAAAGCGATATACTTGAAAATGCAATACCCACCTGGATGCCCGTATCGCCCAAAAAATCGGTAACACTGGCTATAGCACTGTTAATGGCGCTCATCATCTGTATCGTAATTTTGGTAATTATCTATATGTTTTATAATAACATTACTTCGGTAATGGAAATTGAAAGACTATCTGAAAGCCCGGTTACCATATTGGGCATAATTCCTAAATACACCAAAGAAATTCCGGCTTCGCAAATTATTGTGAACCATAATCCAAAATCCATCCTGGCGGAATCTTTCCGCTCCATACGAACCAATTTGCAGTTTATTGCCAATGAAACCGAAGCAAAAGTTATTTCTATAACATCAACTATTTCAGGAGAAGGCAAAACCTTTGTTTGCGTAAACCTTGGTGGTATTATTGCCTATTCGGGAAAGAAAGTAATTGTACTTGATTTGGATATGAGAAGGCCTAGAATTCACACCGCTTTCGGCTTGGATAATTCAAAAGGAATGAGTACCTTGCTTATCGGGAAATACAAAGTAGAAGATGTAATTCAGAAAACGGAAAACGATAATCTCGATATTATTACGGCAGGGCCTATTCCGCCTAATCCATCCGAACTTGTTATTAGCTCAGCTATGGATGATATATTGAACAAGCTGAAAACATTATATGATATTATCATTGTAGATAACCCGCCTGTAGGTTTGGTTACCGATGGCATAGCTATGCTACAACGGGCTGATTATCCAATTTACCTGATGAGGGTTGATTATTCCAAGCGTGAGTTTATTTATTTCGTGGACAGGTTGTATTATGAAAACCAATTTCATAAATTATCCATTATATTGAATGGTGTAGATTTTAAACGGCAGAAATACGGTTACAGTTATTATAAATATGGTTATTATGGCTACGGATATGGATATACCTATGGCCATGGCAATTATTACGAAACATAAAAAGATATGCAGGTTACAAAAACCTTTATTGAAGGTCTACTGGTAATTCAGCCCA
>DATHOL010000139.1:0-5635 GCA_035484895.1 Bacteroidia bacterium
TATTTTGCCAAACGGCATGCGTGTGTATTATTTTTCGGAGAAAAATCTTAGCTATCCGAATATGAGCAAGCTAATTCATGAAGAGGAGTTTGACGTGGCATATTTGAATAGCATGTACTCTCCGCGGTTTACCATAATGCCCTTATTCATTCTGCACAAATTAGGGAAACAGGTAATACTTGCTCCGCGCGGAATGCTTGCTCCAACTGCCATTGCTATTAAAAGCTGGAAGAAGAAACCGTTTCTGTTATGGATCCGCAACAGCAAAATGATTAAGAGCATGAAGTTTCATGCGGCATCGGAGCATGAAGCGGAGCATATAAGGCAAGCCTTCGGCAAAAAGGTAGAAGTACGGTTGGCTCCTAATTTACCGGGCAAAATGGAGTTGCCTGTTTCCGTTGAAAAAAGAAAAGAATCCGGTTCGGTAAACCTGATAAATGTGGCGCGTGTTTCTCCTGAAAAGAATTTGCATTATGCTATCGAGGCCTTGCAACATGTAAAAGGTAAAGTGAAGTTTGATATTTACGGCCCGGTATATGATTACCCCTATTGGGAAAAATGCAAGGAGTTATTATTAAAGTTGCCCGCCAACATTGAAGCCGAATATTTGGGGCCGATAAGTAAGGAAAGTATTCCCAATGCTATGAAGGATGTTCATTTCCTGCTAATGCCTACACAAGGCGAGAATTTCGGACATACCATATTAGAGGCAATGATTTGCGGTTGCCCGCCTATTATTAGTGACAGGACTCCCTGGATTGGACTGGCAGCATTTAAAGCGGGTTTTGACTTACCCCTGGATGAACAAGAACAATTTGCGGAGGTTTTAAATAAAGCAGTAAATATGGATTCGGATGAGTTTAATAAATGGTCGGAAGGGACGAGGGCTTTCGCTTTCAACTTTATAAATAACCCAAAACTGTTGGAACAAAGTATTAATGTTTTTATATAAAGAAAAAAGTGGTAAGGAATCAGTGGTTAGTGATAAGGGAATACACAATACTTAATAACTAATTCTCTATACCTGAATGTTAAAAATCAGTATTATAACCGTTTGCTACAACAATGTCGATACATTGGAGGATACGATTAAATCGGTGCAGTCGCAAAGCTATCCGGAAATAGAATATATAGTTGTTGATGGAGCTTCCAAAGATGGGACATTGGAAATAATTGAGAAGTATAAATCGGGCATAAGCAAATTTGTTTCTGAAAAGGATAATGGTATATATTTTGCCATTAATAAAGGAATACGAATGGCTACCGGTGATATTATAGGCATTTTGCATGGCGATGATTTATATACCGATAACACCATTATTGCAAAAGTAGCTGCAACTTTTGAGAAATCAGGTGCCGATTGTGTTTATGGAGACTTACAATATGTAGACCGTGCGAATCCTGAAAAAATAACCCGAAGCTGGGTTGCAGGTGAATATAAAGCCGGTATGTTCCTGAAGGGATGGATGCCTCCGCATCCCACTTTTTTTATTAGAAAGGAATGTATTGAAAAACATGGGGACTATAATACCACCTTATTTCAAGCCTCCGATTATGAATTTATGCTTCGCATGATTCATAAGCATCAACTTAAAATACATTATTTGCCTGAAGTACTCGTAAAGATGAAAATAGGTGGAGCAAGCAATAAATCCGTTATAAACAGGATTAAAAACAATGTTGAAGACCGCAAGGCATGGAAGATAAATAATCTGAAACCATCAGTTTTTACACTGTTTATTAAACCTTTGAGCAAAATAGGGCAGTTTTTTAAGGGCTAAGGGCTATCAGCTTTTTTTCCGGTGGTGACTCAGTTTTTAAAATAAATCCCTTTAATCAAAAAACTATAGAAGATGCCGAACTTGTTTCGGCATCTCGAAATTTGATTAATCCTTTAATTTAAACTGTACTACTACTTTTTTTCTTAAAAATGTGGTTTATCTTGTTTAAAATAATATATTTGTCTGTTCAAATAAATCTATGAAACAAAAATATTCCCTTGTTATTTTTTCGATGCTGTGCTTGTTCATTTTTGACGGCAGTATCCTTTATTCCCAAAGCGCTAATCCGCTTATTCATGCCATGCAGTTTTCCCAACCTGTTACCAATAAGGTCGCAAGCCTTCCCACAGATGCTATAGAGGATGTTTCGAAAAGGACACTGTATAGTTCCACTTGGAAAACAGGAACCGGAAAATTTATTGCCCGGTACAGTTCCACTATGATAAATTACCCAGATGCCAATGGGCAATTACAACCGGTAGACCTTACCTTGCACAGCGATTCCAGAGGCTGGGTAGCTGACAAACAACTTAATGCATGTTATCTCCATTCGGATAGGAGCACAGCTATAAATATAGGTGGTAATGATGAAATTACATTTAATAAAAATTGCACCATTAATGGGATGCCGCTTGACCAGCAAATCGTATCAATGAAAAACGAAAAAGTTGTAATTAATATGTCTCAAGGGGTTCATAAATATCTGATGTTCGTTGATGATGGAATAAAAACAGATTATGTTTTTGATACTGCCTTAGAAGGCGGTATAAATGTAGCTGAAGAAGTGGAAGTTCCGGCAGGTTGCACACTTCAAAGAGATGAACAATATGGAACTTACCAACCTAGCGGATGGGAGGGTGATTATTTGCTTTTGGCTCCCGATGGAAAGCAAATATTGGCAAGGTTTTTGGCTGCAGAGTGTTATGATTCCAAGAGGCACTGGTGTTTTGCCAATTATAGCGTGGAGAAAAAGGATGGCAAAAATATACTTACAACATCCATTCCTGCTGCATGGCTTGCAACAGCAGTCTATCCTGTTACCCTTGATCCGCTTGTAGTAGGTAGAACAAGTCATTGGACGGGTGGAAGCACTCCTTCATGCCAATATCCAAACTTTAGTACTGATAGCATTTTGGTAACTATTCCTCCTAAAATTACTGTTACCTATTTTACCGTAGACTATGCTTATGTTTCAAGTACTGCAGGGAGGGGAATACCTTTAAATGATGGTTTATTTTATTTAAGTACTCCTTGTCGTAACAACCCAAATGATACTACCAGATGTAGGCCAGGTGATACTGCTGGTATATGCTACTTGCTACCATATGAGGATTTCCATGATCCTTATACTTGCTGTTATAGCCCTAAATGTGATTCTCAATCATTTTATTTGGATGCTCACTTATCAAGATTTTCGGGAGGAGTTGGTTGTGATACTTCTACTATTTGGTATTCAAAAGGTAGGTATGCCGGGTTCCAGTATTTTTTCTCGGCTTACATCGAAGGATATACTGATTCAGTCATCAGTCTTAAATATAATCCGGCATCACAATGTTCTAATTCCTGCAACCTTACTATGGATGCGCTTATCCGATATGGTGTACCGCCTTATAGGGTATCTCACCCATGGGCTGCGAGAGATACAGTTGTAGGGGCGTATGCTTCCTGTACAAGCCAGGGAACAGCGATACTTAACCTTAAAATACCGGGCGCTCATTGCCCTTTTACCTGTTTAAGTCCCGATACTACCATTTTAGTTCCACCACCTATAGTAGTAGACTTTTGCAATGATACGGTAAGAAACATTCCATCATTAAAGGTTACCTTAAAACCAATACCAATTATTTCTGCTACGCCAATTGATTCTGTTGTTTGCAGCGGGTTTCCTGTTACGTTGGGTATGAATTCCTGTGTGCCCGGCACTACCTATAACTGGATAAGCAGTTTTAATGTTAGCGGAAGCGGCGATTCCGTTATTGACCATACCATTGATACAGGTAGCGGGCCGATGACGGTTACCTATAAAATTGCAGGTTCTGCCAATGGCTGCAATTCCGATACCATTACCGCGAAAGGGGTAATTAATCCTGTTCCAATAATGAGGGTTTCACCGGGTAATGATAGTATTAAGCTTGGAAGTTCTGTTACACTCAAAGCATCGGGAGCTATAACATACTCCTGGTCTCCTGCCACAGGGCTCAGTTGCACAAATTGCCCAAATCCTGTTGCTACACCAACTATTACTACCACTTACACGGTTACGGGAACCGATTCCGGCGGCTGTGAGGCAGAGGTGGTATTCACTATTTTTGTACAGGACCAGACCATTATTATTCCTAATGTAATCACCCCAAATAATGCAGGCAGCCTTGGGTTGGATAATGTGTTTTTTATTACCAATCTTAACTACTATCCGAACTCCAAATTAACCATTTACGACCGTTGGGGAAAACAGATATATACGAATTCCAATTACCTGAATGATTGGAACGGAGGAGGGCAAAGCGACGGAGTATATTACTATACGCTCATCCTGCAAAATGGAAAAAAATACCAGGGCTTTTATCAATTAATCAAATAGAAAACTTATCGCCATGAAAATAAAATACTTATCGCTTATCATTGTTTCCATGTTATTGGCTGTTTCGGGCTATGGCCAGAGCCAGTTATTTTTTGAAAACTTTGAAGGCTCAAGCAACGCATTTACCCTGAATGATTCTTTGGGACATAAAAACTTTGGTAATAATAAATGGATTGTAAATAATGTATATACCGGAGCCATTGGACACCCAACTACCATTAATGAAGACAGTACTTTCGGCGGAAGTATTTCGTACGCGCCTTTCGGGCATTACCTTCATATTTATGATAGCGCCTCCGGGTTTTCAAATGACAACTACAATCCGAATGATTCATCTTTCCGCTTTGCACATATGACAAGCGGAATCTGTACCAAATTGCTGGATAATATCTATTTCAACTTTTACTATCTCTGCAAGGGCTCTCCAAATGCTTATGGAGTTGTTGTGTATAGCATTGATGGCGGCCCATGGGTTAAGGATAGTTCAAGGATGCGTTACGACAGTACCGGCAAATGGAGATATCAAACCATAACCAATTCTGCTTTTAATGATGTGGAAGACCTTCGGTTTGGGTTTTTATGGAAAAACTCGGATACTACAGGAACAGATACCACTTCATTCGGTATTGATGACGCCTCTATTTATGGAACTTACGATAGTATTAACCACCCTATAAAATGTACGTTTACCACCCAATATACAGATAGCTGTTTAGGTGGAAGCGCCTACATATGGGTAAGCGCTACATTTACCGATAGCACCTGCGATGCTAACTGGGACTTGGAAGTTTCCAACGGCAGCGGTACATTTTCCAACCCGCCGCTTTTTGCATATACCTACCCAATAGGGCCTACATACGGAAATGATATTTATGATTATTTCCTGTATGCTTCCATACCTGCTTCTTTTGTTACCCCGGGCCGCTGCTATAAGGTTCGGATAACCCGTTTAAGTTACCCCTATTTAACATTTACCGATTCTGTTTGTTTTCCATTGGATACCTGTCCCGGAACAATTACCACGCTGGAACCTCCTGCAGCGCTTGATACAAATGCTATTTGTGCCGGAAGTGTTATAGATATTCCATTTTTCTCGGTGGGGGTATATAGCATTTATAATGTATATTTTGCCCAGTTAATAGATTCGATAGGTAATACTGCCAAAATTGATACCATTGGGACTTTGGTAAATAATACAGCATTCCCATATCCTCCCGGAGATGTAGTAAGTACTATTCCTTTAACTGCTCCGGCAGGGTGCCATTATTATGTG
>DATHOL010000140.1:0-6663 GCA_035484895.1 Bacteroidia bacterium
ATTACAATCAAATGAATTTGAATAATACCCGTAAAACCTAATCCCAAAATTATCATTGTATTGTATGCAAAGGTCATCTAAATCCTTAAGCAGTTTATCTGTGTAAATATCATCATGAAGCTGAACTATGACATGCTTTCCTTCAGATAGTTCCTTCCTAATCTGTTCCTTATCAATAAATTTCGGGTTGTCAATTCTTGACTGGTGCATAAATAACTTGGTTAGTTCAAAAATACAATAAATCTTGAAGAATGATTCAGAAAGCCAAGAAAAGCCTAACTTTGACCTGCAAATATCTATAATTACCAGAATGGTAAATTTGCAGCATGGCAAAAAAAATAATCATAGGGTCGCGGGGAAGTGAATTGGCGCTTTGGCAAGCTAATTTTATTACCAAAGAATTAGAAAAGACCGGCGTTAAGGTTGAATTAAAAATCATCAAGACTCGTGGTGACAAACAACAGGAAGAGCGTTTTTCGGAAATGCAGGGACAAGGCTTCTTCACCAAAGAAATTGAAGATGCTTTACTGAAAAAAGAAATTGATTTAGCCGTTCATTCTTATAAAGATTTGCCTACTACTCCTGTAAAAGGGCTTAAAGTAGGTGCTGTATCATATAGAGAAGATCCTTCGGAAATGCTGCTTATTCAAAAAGATTGCGTTGACTTAAAAAGAAAATTGAATTTAAAAGATAAGGCCCTGGTTGGAACTTCTGCCGCAAGGCGCAAAGTGCAACTGGCCGCATTCAGGCCTGATGTGGTGATACAAGATTTACGTGGAAATATCCCTACCCGCATACAAAAGTTAAGAGACAAAAAGTATGACGCAATTGTAGTTGCATCTGCCGCTATAGAAAGGTTGAGCCTGGATATTTCCGATTTTCATGTAGAGAAACTCACACCACAGGAATTAGTTCCGGCACCTGCACAGGGCGTACTTGCTCTTCAAATAAGAGAAGGAGATAAAAACATGCAGGCTATTATTGACAAAATAAACCACCCCGAAGTAGAAGAGATCGTATCCATCGAACGGAAAATTTTTAACCTGTTCCGGGGAGGATGTAATCTTCCTCTTGGCATATATTGCGAGAGACACCAAGACGATAATGACAAGTCATTCTTCAAAGCATGGGCTGCTTTTGCACCCGATGAAAAAGCCTATCCACGTTACTATCATTTTCATACATACAATCCTGAAGGCTGGGCCGACAAGGTTGCAGAGAAAATAAAATCAGAGAATCCCGCTTCTGTATTTATAACACGTGACTTAAAGAAAGATGATTTTTTTAGCCGTGTATTGAAGGCTAACAGCTATAAAGTTTCAGGCACTGCATTTATTGAATTCAAACTAATCCCATTCAGTAGAATACCAACTAATGTGGAATGGATATTTTTCTCCAGTAAACACGCAGTTAAATATTTTTTCGAGCAGAAACCGGAAATGGGAAAAGTGAAGATTGGTGCGATTGGAAAATCAACAGCTGATGCCATTAGAACCTATGGTAAGCGTGCTGATTTTATTGGTTACTCAACCGACACACGTCTGACAGGTAAACAATTTGCCAGCTTGGCGAAATCTGCTCCCGTATTGTTTCCACAAGCGAAAGACAGCATGCGTACTGTCCAGCAACAATTCGTTAATAAAAGCCAGACTCGTGATTTAGCAGTGTATGAAACCATACAAAAGCCGGTGGAAGATACTCCCGATGCTGACATTATGCTCTTTACAAGCCCATCGAACGTTGAGGCTTTTTTTGAAAAGAAAAAAGTAAGTCCGAGCCAAAAAGTAATTGCCATGGGCGATGCTACTTCTCATACCCTCAAACAATTTGGAGTGAAATCAGTTTACCTGGTTCCTTCCTTTGATGAGGTAGGGTTGCTGCAGGCAATATTTAGTGTTTAACTTTAATCATCAATTTATGATACACCGTCCGCGCCGATTAAGAAAAAATGCCATTATCAGGGAACTTGTTGCAGAAACCCGTTTCCATAAAGATATGCTTATCTACCCTTACTTTGTTGAGAAGGGAAAGAATATTACCTCACCTATCAGCTCAATGCCGGGCATCAATCACTTTTCTCCCGATGCATTAGTTAAGGATGTTGGGAAGGGATTGAAAAATGGAATTAATAAAATTTTATTGTTTGGAGGTGGAGAAGAAAAAAGTGAAGATGGAAAATCTGCTTACAAAAAAGATACGGTAGTTGCGGAAGCCATAAAACTGCTTAAGAAAAATTTTGCTGATGATATTTATATCATTACGGATGTTTGTCTTTGCGCATATACTTCCCACGGGCATTGCGGTATCATTCAGGATAAATATGTGGATAATGATTCTTCCATTGCTGCGATTGCCAAGATGGCGCTTACACATACGGAAGCCGGAGCCGATATGGTTGCCCCTTCTGATATGATGGATGGACGAATTGCGGCAATCCGTGAATTGCTCGATAAAAATCATTTTGAGAATACGGCTATCATGTCTTACTCTATAAAATTTGCTTCCTCTTATTATGGTCCTTTCCGCGAGGCTGCTGATTCTGCTCCGCAATTTGGTAATCGAAAATCGTATCAAATGGATTTTCGTAATCCAAACGAAACAATGAAAGAGGCATGGCTGGATGAAGAAGAAGGTGCTGATATTTTAATGGTGAAACCTGCACTTGCTTATCTAGATATTATCAACAGACTTCGGGCAAACTCCAATTTGCCAATTGCCTGTTATAATGTATCGGGTGAGTATTCCATGGTGAAAGCCGCCGCCGCCAAGGGCTGGATTGATGAGAAAAGCATCGTAATGGAAAACATGCATGCCTTTGTAAGAGCCGGTTCAGGGCTTATCATTACATATCATGCAAGAGATATCGTTGAGAAAGGCTGGGCTTAATAAATTTTGATTTGGCGCTCATTGTAAAACCCACATCCATATTAGATACACCCATTGAATACCTCAAGGGGGTTGGTTCGCTTCGTGCGGATGCATTGAAAAAGGAGTTGAATATTCATACTTTCAAAGACCTCCTCTACTTCTACCCTTTCCGCTATGTGGACAGGACACGCATTTACAAAATAAAAGAGGTAAATGCAGAAATGCCATTCATACAAATCTGCGGTAAGATTACCCATGTTGAAATTACAGGGCCTAAACGTCAACAAAGAATGATGGTAGATTTTGCCGACGATACAGGCAGAATAGAATTAATATGGTTCCAGGGAATTACCTGGGTGAGCAAGAATTTGCGCCCAAATGTGGAGTACATTGTATTCGGGAAACCTTCTGTATTCAGGGGAATACTTACCATCTCGCATCCATCTATGGAGGAGATGACTCCTGAAAATTTAGAGATGGTGAAAGGGCTGCAACCCGTTTATAGCAGCACCGAAACACTCAAATCCAAGACTCTTGATTCAACCGGAATAATGAGATTGGAACGCACGCTCCTCTCCAAACTGGAAGATGAAATTAAGGAAACCATGCCAACTTACATGTTAGAAAAGTTGCGATTGATGCCAAGAAAAGAAGCCTTGAAAAATATTCATCTACCTGCGAATGTTGACAAATTGAACCAGGCACAGTTCCGCTTGAAGTTTGAAGAATTGTTCTACATGCAACTTCGGTTGCTCCGGAATAAATCGGAAAGGGAAGTAACTGTAAAAGGATTTGTCTTCTCTAAAGTTGATAAATATGTAAATGATTTTTATCGTACTTATCTGCCGTTTCCATTAACTGAAGCCCAAAAGCGAGTTATCCGCGAAATACGTAGTGATATGGGTTCGGGCAAACAAATGAACCGTTTGTTGCAAGGAGATGTAGGCAGCGGAAAAACATTGGTCGCCCTGCTTTGCATGTTGATTGCATTGGATAACGGCTTCCAATGTTGCATGATGGCACCTACAGAAATTTTAGCTACTCAGCATTTTGCAACATTGAAAGAGTTTCTGAAAGATATGCCTGTAACGGTAAAACTGATTACAGGTTCTACTAAAGAATCAAACCGGAAAATTTTACACGAGGAATTAGAAAACGGAACATTGCAGATTATTGTCGGCACCCATGCATTAATTGAGGACAGGGTGAAATTTAAAAATCTCGGATTAGTTGTAATTGATGAACAACATCGCTTTGGCGTAAATCAACGGGCAAGGCTTTGGGCTAAGAGTGAATTGCCTCCACATATCCTTGTAATGACCGCAACTCCAATCCCTCGTACACTGGCTATGACATTATACGGTGACCTGGATGTTTCAGTTATTGATGAAATGCCTCCGGGACGGATTCCAATTAAAACGCTACATAAGTTCGATACAAAACGCAGTGAAGTGTTTTCGTTTATTAAAAAAGAATTAGAAAAAGGAAGACAGGCTTATGTCATATATCCTTTCATAGAAGAATCGGAAAATTCAGATATAGAGAATTTAATTCATGGCTACGAAGAAATTCAGAAAGCCTTTCCTGCCAATACAATCGGGATGATGCACGGACGAATTAAATTTGTAGACAGAGAGAAAACAATGAAAGCGTTTGCTGCAAATCAAATACAGATATTAGTTGCAACAACCGTTATTGAAGTCGGCGTGAACGTTGCCAACGCAAGTATTATCTTAATTGAGAGTGCACAAAAATTCGGATTATCGCAACTTCATCAATTGCGCGGAAGGGTTGGCAGAAGCACCTACCAGAGTTATTGCATATTAATGACACCGCACGAACGCGGTGCAGATGCACGTGCCAGAATAAATATTATGGTTGCAACCAATGACGGTTTTGAAATTTCAGAAGAAGATTTGCGATTACGAGGACCGGGCGATATGATGGGAACACAACAAAGCGGTATCCTTGATTTAAAAATTGCAAATCTTGCAAAAGACAGTACGATACTTCGCCAGGCAAGAATAATTGCTTCGGAGATTTTAAATGAAGATAAAAATTTAGGAGCGGAGAAAAATCGTTTGCTTGCTGAACAGCTTAAGCAGATGGATAAGGAAAGAGGCGACTGGAGCAGAATTTCATAGTAACAATACAAAAAAGCAAAAATAAAAAAGGCCCCTTTCGGAGCCTTTTTAAACCTTATTTCTTCTTGGTAGCTTTTTTCTTTGCTACTGGTTTCTTTGCGGCTGCCTTTTTCTTAGGAGCGGCTTTCTTTGCTTTTTTTGTTGCCATGTTGTTGATTTTTTAAATTATGATACGAAATACGGTATTATTTTAATGAAAAGAAATCAACATATAGAGTATTTTTTAACATTGAAATGTTCATAAGCATAAAATAAGTTTTAGAATCTTTGGAGTTTCTCACTACAATATATCCGGAAAAGCCTATCCAAAGCCTGAACCTGGAGGTTAAAATATTTTAAAATATTTTTTCTGCGGAAGTTTAAAAACCGAACATCATGAAAAAATATCTCAGGTCTTTCTGATTTTTTCTTCAGAATGGGTGGAGTATCATTTCAGAAATCACGGTTCGAAATAAATTACGACAATCAGAAAACCACTACAGTCAATACAAAGAGAGGTATATACTCAATTTCGGGTGTTAGTCGCTTTTAAAATTTAAGTTTAGTGCTTCACTTAAAATTTGACAGTACATAAATTATTCTTTGTTTCCAAATGGAACTTCAACCACATTAAGAAATTCAGGTATGCGCTATTTTATTTCTTATTTTACTGAGAAACTCCGGAGAGATACCTAAGTACGAAGCAATGTGCTTCAACGGTATTTGTTCATATATTCCCGGATATTGTTTAATGAAAACTTTATATCGTTCCTCAGCCGGAACAGACATTACCTGGCGTATGCGACTCATTTGGCTTACAATGGAGTTTTGAAAGAGTATCCTGAAAAATCGTTCAAATTTTGGAATCCGTTCAAAAACCTTTTCCATGTCCCATTTCATAATTTCAAAGACTTCCGTCGGAATGAGTGCGTCGATGGTATGCTCGGCAGGTGTTTCCGTTATGTAACTGTATAAATCTGAAAGCCACCAATCTTTACAGGCAAAAGCTATGATATGTTCTTTGCCTTGTTCATCAATGGAGTAGTTGCGCAGGCAACCATCAATTACAAAAAACTGGCTTTTGGCTATCTCTCCGTAATTTAAAAGAACCTTTCCCCGTTCCAGTTTTTTGTAATGAAGAATGTTGAGAAAATATTCTTTCTCATCCTCGTCCAACGTGATGTGTTTTGAAATATTTTTAATAATAGCGTCCTCTTTCATACTTTCAAAAATCAGAATTTATTTATGAAATTGTATATATTAAATGAGGAATTCTTTTTCAGCTCCTTTTCAATTTCAAGTTTCAGGTTTCCTTTGTTGATACTTGCCATTCTCTTTTTCAATATCAGGCGATAAGCCTTTTCAGCCCATAATTCGCTTGCTTCCGATTCTGATTTATGCTGAATATGTTTATCAATAACCTCCACTAGCTTTTCGACACCTTCATTTTGAGTGGCAATAATTTTTATAACTTCAATACCTGAAGTCCTACCACCCTTTAGGGGCATAGTTTGGTACAGGTTTTTAGAAAACTCATCTGCTCCATCCCTATCCGCTTTGTTCACTACAAATATATCAGCTATTTCCATTATGCCGGATTTCATTGCCTGGATTTCATCCCCTGCCTCGGGGGTTAAAACCAGTAAGGTTACATCAGCCAATCCGGCAATTT
>DATHOL010000141.1:0-2028 GCA_035484895.1 Bacteroidia bacterium
TGTAGACGCTGATTTGGATTATCTGGGAACAGACCGGTTCTTTCCGCGGGCTGATGCTTTGCGGGAGGAACTTATTTCATTAGGCCGTTTGCCCGAAAATGCAGATTGGAACAGATTACAAGTTAAATTTTTAGAAACTCATAAATACTACACCGCTTCCTCTATAAGAAGCAGGGGGCAAAAAAAACACGAAAATCTTGAGCAACTGAAGAAATCGCTATGACGGAGCACGCTAAAAAGAAGAAGGGATTCGAATTCCCTTTTTTGCCGGAAGATTTTATCATGATGGTTATTGGCGTAGTTGTTATAGGATTCGGGTTAAAAGGGTTCCTGGTACCAAATAATTTTTTCGATGGAGGTGTAACCGGTATATCGCTGCTTATTCATGAACTCTATCACTTCAACCTTGCTTATGTAATTATACTGGCAAACATTCCATTGCTGATTGTCGGGATTTATACCATCAACCTGAAATTTGCCATTAAAAGTTTGCTATGCATTATTGCATTATCTGCATGCCTCATCTTTATTAACTATCCCATCATTACAAATGACAAACTCCTGATAGCGATATTCGGTGGTTTCTTCCTTGGCCTTGGCATTGGGCTTTGTATGCGGGCAGGGTGTGCTTTCGATGGAATGGAAATACTGGCACTATATACATGGAAGAAAACAAGTTTTACAATTACCGAAATAATCATGGGTATAAATGCCATTATATTTACCATTGCGGCATTTAAGTTCGGTATTGAAACTTCGCTTTACTCCATGCTTACCTATTTTACTGCCACCCGCACCATCGATTATGTTATTGAAGGATGGGAGGCTTATACAGGTGTAACCATAATTTCGAGCAAAAGCGAAGAAATAAAACATAAGCTGGTAAATGAAATGCGCAGGGGCATTACGGTTTACAAAGGTGAGCGCGGCTTTCTGCCCGATACTTTTAGCGAAAGTTATGACTGCGATATTATTTTCACTATTGCTACACGCTTAGAAGTAAGAAGGCTAAAAAATGTAATTCATTCCATCGACCCAAAGGCTTTTGTGTATGTAAGTATTATCCGGGAAACATCGGGTGGAATTATTAAACGGAAAAATCTGCACCACTAATAGAAATTTTAATTTATGCAATTAACTCCCATGGAAAGGGAAAACATTGTTTTCCTGGATATAGAAACGGTTCCGCAAAACGCTAATTTCAGTGATATTCCCGAGCCACTCCAACATTTGTGGGAAGAAAAAATTACCAGGCAAAGGCTTTTGAAGGAAAATGAAACCATTCCTGAATCATATAGCAGGGCAGGGCTTTATGCTGAATTCGGTAAAATAGTTTGCATAGTAGTAGGCTTTATCCAAAAAGATACGCTGCACATTCGCAGTTTTGCAGGAGATGATGAAGTAAACGTATTAAAAACGTTTTCCAATTTCATTGAAAACCATAAACCTTTTAACCGGCCTGTGCAACTATGTGCCCACAACGGCAAGGAGTTTGATTATCCATATATGGCCCGCCGGATGATTATTAACCGGCTCAAAATTCCGGCGTTGCTGGATAATGCCGGCAAAAAGCCCTGGGAAGTAACGCTGATTGATACGCTTGAACTATGGAAATTCGGAGATTATAAAGCTTTCACATCCCTTAACCTGATGGCCTATATACTTGGCCTGCCAAGCCCTAAGCAAGATATGGACGGCAGTATGGTTGGTACTTATTATTGGGATAAAAAGGAACTGGATAAAATAGTCCGCTATTGCTGTGCTGATGTGGTAACATTAACTAATGTGTTTCTCCGTATTAAAGGCGATATTACCATTCCGGAAGAAAATGTTAGATTTGAATAATTATGATTGAGGCAAAAAACATACACAAAAGTTATGGTGCTATACAAGCCGTGAAGGGTATCAGTTTTTCCATTAAAGATGGGGAATGTTATGGCTTGCTTGGCCCGAACGGAGCCGGAAAAAGCACCACAATAAATATGCTCAGCACTTTATTTCCGCCCGATTCGGGAGAGATCACTATCA
>DATHOL010000142.1:0-7746 GCA_035484895.1 Bacteroidia bacterium
ACAAAGCAAAAAAGCTGCTGTGCCAAATAACACTTCTTTTGGAACACTCGATTATAACTTTATTTTCACTGTTAACTATAAGATAGGCCATTTTGAAATCGAGCCTGCGCTTAACTATACCGCACCTTTATATTCCGCCACCGGAGTTTCAACTAAACCCCTTGGATATTTAACTCTTGCATTAACATATACCATAGAGAAAAAGGTTGGCTTATCTTCGCACCCGAAAAGCAAACCTTAAATTGAATCACTTTCCGCTAAGCAAACAAATACTATATGCTACAGGAACACTGGGGTGGTCCATTATGGTGAACCTTATCCTGGTGATGTTTGTCTATTATTACGTTCCCCCCACGGGTAAGGGCCTTCATTTATTGATAACGCAACGAACCGTATTAGGAATATTCACCGTGTTGGAAATAATTGCCGCTGGTGGCCGCCTTACCGATGCATTTTACGACCCCTTCATTGGGAAAATGAGTGATTCCTGCAAAAGCAAGCGGGGCCGAAGGATTCCCTTCATGATGTGGAGTATTGTACCTGCAGTTGCCTGCTGCATATTGGTGTTTTTTCCCCCTTACGGAGGAGGCGTTAGCAATATGAATGCTGTATGGCTTGCCTTTTTCCTTACCCTGTTTTTTATGTCGGTAACCACATATGTAATTCCATATAATTCCTTATTGCCCGAACTGGCAGCTAGCAATGAGGATAAAATCAGGCTTTCAACGTTTCAGCAGGTGGGGTTTGTGCTGGGGGCTGTTATTGCTTCCCTGGTCAATAATATTGCAGATTTATTTGGGTGGATGCTGCATTTGTCAGAGCGTGCAACATGTATACAATATGCTGCTATTACATTGGGGCTAAGCGGAGGAATAGCCTTGCTGATACCGGTGCTTACTATTGACGAAAAAAAATACTGCCATTCGGTTCCGTCCTCTACTCCTTTAATAAAAGCCTTGAAACAAAGCCTTTCTGATAAGAACTTCATCTATTTTATTGTGGCGGTGCTTATTTATAACATGGCACTAAGTATTATTACAACAGGAATGCTGTTTTTTTTAACAGTTTTATGTCACATCGATGCTTCCGAAGGTTCCAAATTTATGGGATTCATGATTTTACTGGCATTGTTGTTTTTCCCGATAGTTTATTACTTAACCAAACGATTCGGAGAAAAAAAGTTGCTTGTAATTGCCTTCTTTATTCTCGGTTTTGTATTTGCAGGTATAGCCTTGGTTGGCAAAGTGCCTATTGCACCTAAAGTCCAGCTTTATATTTTTCTGGGAATAGCTGCATTTCCCGTTGCAGTATTGGGAATATTACCCAACGCCTTGCTTGCCCGTATTGCAGCTATAAATACTGATAAAACAGGCGATAACAGGGAAGGAACTTATTATGCCGTAAACTATTTTTCGGTGAAGGTAGGGCAAACACTGGGGTTAGCTTCATTTGCATTACTTACCATTTTCGGAAAGGATCCCGGACATGATTTTGGGCTGAGGCTAAGTGGCATTTTCGGTTGTACACTTTGCGCTCTGGCAGGCTTTATTTTTACCGGTTTTAAGGATTCACATAAAACAGGCTGATTTAACCACAATTGCCTGTTTTTGGGGAGATACGTAAAATGTCATATTCCAATTCGCTGGAAAAGTAGTATCTTTGAGGTAATTTTTAAATAAAAAACCATGTTACTTTTTTTAGAAGCTATTAAACCGGGTGAAATTATATTAATACTCGCAGTAGTATTGTTACTTTTTGGCGGGAAGAAAATACCAGAATTAATGAAAGGACTAGGCCAGGGGATTAAGGAATTTAAAGATGCCTCGAAAGGTGGAAATGATAAGGATAGTGCCGGTAAAGATGGCGATGATTCAAAAGGCCAATTGAAATAGTCAAATTCAATCATATTTTTAATTTCTTACCACTGTTTCAGGACATGCGTAACTAATTAATAGATAATAAATTTAACTTTTCCTGGTTTTAACAGTCAAAGTGATAAACATCCATATAACCGGAAAAACAGTGAAAAAAGCGCTTGGGATATTTACTTTTCTCTTTATATCCTGTTTTGTTTACGCAACACACGAAGTTGGAGGCTATATCTCTCTAAAATGCTTAGGAGGAACCACCTACGAAGTAAGCATAATAACCTACACCAACACAGCAAACACTACTGCCGACAGGGATACCATGCGTATCTATTGGGGCGACGGGCATAGCGACGTACTATCCAGAGTTAATGGAAAACCTAATTACTTAATTCCAAACGACTTTACCCCTAACGGGGAGCCGCTTTGTGATTACGACTTTGGTTTTGGTGTACCTAAAGCCTTAACAAATGCTAGAAAATTAAATATATATACCGGCACACATACTTATCCTGGCCCGGGCAGCTATACGCTTGCAACAGACGACCCTGACAGAATGGCATCCATCAATAATATTACCGGTTCGGTAAATGTGGATTTCTTCCTTTTTAACACCTTAACTATTAGCCCCTTATCGGGCTGTGTAAATACTCCCGTAATTACTAACTCACCTGTTTGCCAATATGGTTGCACAGGGCAGTGTTATACCTATAATCCCGGAGCATATATACCTACTCCACCCTCTGATGTTGATGACAGTATTGCTTATGCGCTTGGCAGCAGCTTGCAATGGTATCGTGAAATAGCCCAAGGGTATTCGAATGAAGGAGCCACAGTTAATAGCACTACCGGCACACTTACATGGTGTCCTACAAGTTCCCAACAAGGTAAATGGAATTTTGTAATATTAATGGTAACATGGAGTAAAGTAACGCTTGATGGAGAAAAAGTGGTTATCCCAATAGACACAACAGAATTAGAATTGGAAGTAATAATTGATTCTGCATGCCTTATTACTGCACCAACAGTAACAACAACAAACACATGTGTGATAGCCGGCAGCAATATAAAACTTGACTTTCAAGCTACCGATGCGGGCAAAACAGTTTATGTAACCGATGCCGGTGAACCGTTTTCATTAAGCCCTCCGGCTACTTTAACCAATGACGCTCCGGCTGCAACAGTAAGGCCTGTTTTTAATTGGCAGACAGTATGCAGCGAAGTGCGGCAAAGCCCTTATGAAGTATTATTAACAGCAACGGAAAAAAACTTTCAGGATGGTGATTCTATATTTTTAAGCAGTTACGGAGCCTCCTATATACGGGTGATTGGGCCGCCTCCACCACATCTTTTTGCGAATGTAGATGGCACCACTGCATGCCTGCATTGGGATCCGAGCCCATGCCCTCAAGCTACCGGATATAATATTTACAGAGGATTAGGTTGCATATCTTTTAAGCCGGATATGTGTACAACTGGAGTGCCTGTAGGCAGCGGTTTTACTTTAATAGCAAGCACAACTGGCTTAAATGATACCACCTATTGTGATAGCAATTCCGGAGCGGGGTTATCTCCAAATGTGCACTATAGTTATATAGTAGATGCTACTTATCCTTTGCCAGATGGCTCACAAAGTATTGCCTCTAACGATACCTGTGTATTTATATCTTTAAGCGTTCCGGTAATAACCAACGTAAGTGTCACTAAGACAGACCCGGCAGATGGCGAAATGTTTGTAAGGTGGATGAAACCATTGATAGATAGCGGTGACTTGGATACCAGCCAATTTCCACCACCCTATTCCTATGTACTAGAACGTGCATCTGACATGCATGGTTTGAATTTCAAAATTTTAAAAACATTCACCTCCACAGTATATAATACTAAAGGCATGGACACAACCTATACCGATGCGGGAATAGATACACAGGACAGCAGTTACAATTACAGGGTTCAGTTTTATTATACTAGTGCCAATACTCATAATCTTACTTTTTTAGGCTCATCAGGCACGGCATCATCCATTTATTTGCGACTGCAAAAAGAGGACAAAAGCATGAAACTGGGATGGTCATCAACTGTGCCATGGGCTAACGATACCTTTTTTGTCTATCGTCAAAACGTATTGGTTTCACCCGCTTATAATTTTATTAAATACGTAACAGGGCTTACTACTTATACTGACACCGGATTACACAATGGCACACAATATTGCTATTATGTAAAATCAAGTAGTCATTATGGAGATATCTTCATCATGCATCCGCTTTATGATTCTTCCGAAACTATCTGCGGAACACCTTATGATACCGTTGCTCCTTGTGCACCTTCTCTGTCTGTAAGCGCAAAATGCGTGCTATATGAAGATTCCATTTTGTGGACCAACCCGAACACACTTTGCCCTAAAGCCAATAAAGTTATCAGCTACCAGGTATTCTATACCCCTGTGGAGAATGGAGACATGGTTTCAATAGCTACTTTAGATTCAAGCGCTACCTTTTTTGTAAATAGTAATCTCACCTCCGTTGCAGGTTGCTACGCAGTTATTGCGTATGATTCTGCCGGACAAGGCAGCCCGTTAAATACTATCTGTGTAGATAACTGCCCTATATATGTATTACCTAATGTATTTACTCCCGGAAATGGAGACATTAACTCATTGTTTACTCCCTTGGAGCCATTCCGTTACGTACAAAGCATCGATATTAATATATACAACCGCTGGGGACAAGTTATGTTCCATACCACCAACCCAAAAATTGATTGGAATGGAACCGATGAACACTCCAATCAGCCCTGCCCTGACGGAGTTTATTATTACATATGCCAGGTAAACGAAATCCGTCTCACAGGTATTGTACCTGTTACCCTTAAAGGGTTTGTTCAACTGATAAGGTAGAATTTATAAAACCAATTTTAACCCGTCATACGCCAAATGTATGTTCGGCGGCAATTCTTTTTCCACATCGGCATGTTTGCCTAATTGATGGCTGATATGTGTTAAATAGGTCATTTTCGGTTTTAATTCATTTGCCAGTTTAATGGCTTCCTCCAGGGTAAAATGAGATATATGCTTTTCGCGCCGGAGAGCATTTAACACCAATACTTCCGAGCCGTATATTTTGTCTTTTTCCTTGTCGGGAATTGAATTGGCATCTGTGATATAAGTGAAGTCATTTACCCGGAACCCCCATATCGGCAATCTATGATGCATTACTTGTATGGGTATAAACCTCGTCTGCCCAACAGTAAAAGGCTCTCCATTAATACGATGCATTCTTACTTCCGGTATTCCGGGGTATTTATCTTCCGAGAAAATATACCATAATGACCTCCTCAAGGCCTTTTCAACATTATCATCGGCATATATATCAATTGCTTGCTTCATGGTAAAATTAAACGCACGTATGTCGTCCAGCCCCGCAATATGGTCACGGTGTTCATGCGTAAATATCACAGCATCCAGGCGTTTCACATCTTCGCGCAGCATTTGCTGGCGAAAATCAGGCCCGGTATCAATTACAAATACCTTTCCTCCATCCTCAATAAGAATCGACGAACGAAGCCGTTTGTCCTTTTCATCCGTTGAACGGCATACCTCACAATCGCATCCTATCAGAGGTACTCCTTGTGATGTTCCTGTTCCGAGAAATGTAATTTTCAAAGCCAAAATTATTTACTGTGACACACGAAAATACAAATTATTGGCGCTCTATTGACTCCAGATGAACAAAGCATTTTATAATTCGCTCCTGATTTCAACCTATCAATTCAGTTCTTCACCACAGCAAAAGGATATTCTGCCGAAAATATTGGCAGTACGGATGTATAGTCTGTAGTTTAGCAAGTAGAAATGGCTAAAATATTAACCTTTAGTACCAAAAAATCATGAAAAAATACATTGTCATTTTTATAGGAGTTCTTCTTTTTGCGGCTTGTGTTCCAAAACGAGATTTGATGCGTGAACAAAGCAGGGTTCAAAAACTGCAAAGCGATAGTATTGGAACACATTCAAAACTAAATAATTGCAATTCAGAAGTAGCCAGTTTAGAGAAAGACACGCTGGATTTGAATAATTCCATAAAAAACCTATCGGAAAGCTACCGGTCTACGGTTGCAAATTCAAATATGACTATTGCTGAACAAGCTACCAGGTTAAAAAACCTGGAATCACTTATTCAAGCTCAAAAAGATGTCATGAATAAACTTAAAAAGACCGTTGCCGATGCCTTAATCAATTTTAAGCCCGATGAGTTGAGCGTGTATTTGAAAGATGGAAAGCTTTATGTTTCGCTTCAGGAAAAACTGTTGTTTGCTTCCGGAAGCGCAGTAGTTGACCCTAAAGGAAAACAAGCTTTGCAAACCCTTGCTGTAGTCCTTATTAATACACCGAATATTACTGTGGATGTGGAGGGTCATACCGATACTGTTCCTATAACCGGAAAATATGAAGATAACTGGGCGCTCAGTGTAGCACGCTCTACAGCCATAGTACGCATTCTTACTAAAGATTACAGTGTAAACCCGCATACAATTATAGCTTCAGGCAGGTCAAAATATTATCCGGTAGCTGAAAATACAACTCCCGACGGAAGAGCCAGAAACCGTAGAACAGAAATTATTCTAACACCTGATTTAACAGATCTCTTCAAACTATTGAATCAATAAAGCAGCCATGAAAATGGCTTCCATTTAGATAAAAAATGAGAAGCCATTTTCTTTTTTTGCAAAAAAACCACACTAAATTCCGAAGACATTAAAGAGTCTTTCCGGATTTTCTAATTGAAATAGCCTGCTACACTAGCCCATCCGGCATTTTTTGAGTTATAAACACTCCTCGAAAAAATAAGTTTTAATAAGTCTCCAATTGATGCAAAAAAGAAATAATTTTGCGTGACACAAAAAAATGTGGAATTGAAGACTAAAAAATGAAGAACGCACTTGTATCTGTATTCGATAAAGAAGGATTAGAACCTATTGTACGCCAATTTAATAAATGCGGGGTTACCATATTCAGCACAGGAGGCACGCAAAAATTTATTGAGGGATTAGGAATAAATGTGGTTCCGGTGGAGGATATCACTTCCTTCCCTTCCATACTTGGAGGCAGGGTTAAAACCCTTCACCCTCGTGTGTTTGGAGGAATTTTAGGAAGGAAAGATTTAGCTTCCGACCTGGCAGAACTGGATAAATATGAAATTCCCCCTTTTGATTATGTAGTGGTGGACCTCTATCCTTTTGAAAAGACTGTAGCCGAAGGCAAACCCGATGATGAAATCATAGAAAAAATTGACATTGGCGGCATTGCCTTAATCCGTGCTGCTGCCAAGAATTACCAGCACGTTACTGTAATACCATCCAAAGACGAATATGGTAAACTGTTGGATATTTTAGCTAACCATGACGGAGAATCGACCATTGAACTCCGCAAAAAGCTTGCTAAAAGGGCCTTTGAAGTAAGTTCACATTACGATACCCAGATAAACGCCTATTTTACAGGCGGCGGCACAAGTTTCAATAAAAAAGTAAACACAGCTAAGGTATTGCGTTATGGTGAAAATCCCCATCAAAAGGCTACATTCTTTGGGAACCTGGATGAAGTATTTACGCAACTTCACGGCAAGGAACTTTCCTACAACAACCTGCTCGATATTGATGCAGCTTTCAATCTGATTTCGGAATTTAACGAAATAACATTTGCCGTAATCAAGCATAATAATGCCTGTGGAATAGCATCGCGTAAAACATTGCCGGAAGCATGGAAAGACGCACTTGCAGGTGACCCGGTTTCTGCTTTTGGAGGAATACTAATCACTAATACTGCCCTTGATGAAGCTACGGCAAAGGAAATAGACAATTTGTTTTTTGAAGTACTTAT
>DATHOL010000143.1:0-16820 GCA_035484895.1 Bacteroidia bacterium
CCCGGCTGATAAAAATGGCCCTGAGGGATTAAAAGTAGATACAACCGTTGAGCTTGAATTGGCCCATGAATAATGATACGGTGCTCCACCTCCGGTAATGATTACACTTGCATTACCATCATTACCCCCATGGCAGCTTACATTGGATGTAATTGTTGCGGTAACGGATGTTAAAACAGCAGGCTGTGTTATAGTGAACGAATTAGTCTGGCTGCAATTTCCGGAATTATCACTTAATGTCACAGAATATGTTCCTGTGCTTAAATTGCTGACAGAAGATTGCGTACTTGAATTAGACCATAAATAAGTATACGGACTTGCCCCTCCGCTAACACTAATGGATGCACTACCGTTATTGTACCCATGGCAAGTTATATTGGACGAAACTAAAATTGATCCCATAAAACAATTGGTGTCGGCTCCAAAAACAATACCGTCATTACTTGAACCGCCAAAAGTAGTTTCCCCGTATATAGATGAACCATAGAAAGTCAATTGAGCGTCAGGGGTGGCGCCAACGGTATTATTAAAATCAAATCGGTCCAGGAATCCTGAGCCATCTGTATCTATAGAAAAAACGAGACCTTTATTATGGGCTCCCCCGTTCGAAGTCATTCCCCATAATCTGTTGCCTTCAAATTTCAGACTACCCATATCCGGATTTGCTCCATTTGTCCCATTAAAATCCAAAATCTTTTTATATCCGCTGCCATCAGTATCAATAGAGAAAAGAGCGCCTTTATTACTAGAGCCCCCAAAATATGTGGTTCCAAATATTTTGCCGCCGATAAGAGTTAGTGTTGCATAGGAGTTGGATGCGTCATTGGTGTTACCGAAATTATGCATAACGAAATAATTGCCGCCATTCGTATCAATTGAAAAGATAGTTCCTCCCCCGTATGTGCCTGCATCGAAAGTGGTACCATAAAATTTAGTGCCGACTAATAATAATTTGCAATAAGGGGCATCACCACTTGCCGCGCCAAAATCATATAAGTCCTTGTAATTATTTCCATTCGTATCAATGGTAAATATGCAGCCACCGCCATAAAAACCTCCCCCGGAAGCAATGCCATAAATTCTTGTTCCGGATAATACCAGGTCAGTGGGTGGATTATCTCCGTTAGTATAATTAAAATTCAATAACACCTTATAATTGGTTCCATCGGTATCAACAGAGTAAACAACGCCATAGTAGCGGAATGAGCCACCTTCCCATGCAGTACCATAGAATTTGCCATTGTATAGCGTAACTGTATTGTTGGGTAATGAACCTGTACTGTCTACGAAATTGAATAAGTCTCTGTACCCGCTTCCATCCCTATGGAGGGTATAAATACATCCGCTTCCCGCACCTCCGATAGAAGCCGTTCCATAAATATTATTACCCGATATTGTTACTCCTCCCGAAGGTTCAGAACCATTGGTACCGTTAAAATTTAAAAGTACATTATATTGCCCGTAGGTAATAAATGTTCCGAAAACAAAAACTGCGAGCAGTGTTGTAATAATCTTTTTCATAGATATGAAATTGTTGGTTACTAAATGCACTTTCAAATTAAAAGGGATATTGTAATAATTGTATGGTCAAAAAAATACAAATCATTATTTGTATTCATAAATAATAATAACTCCGGGCGAGCCATTACCTCCTGGCTGAGCGCCATTATTTCCGCCACTTTGCCAGGTACTGTTGGCTCCACTGCCACCTGCACCATATCCGGTTGCACTGTTTCCGCTTATCCCATTGTTAATTACATACGGAGCTGCGCCTCCCGCGCCAAAATGGCTTGAACCACCTGCTCCGGCATTGGTTGCCGGAGTTGCAGAATTTACCAGTATGATTCCGTTTCCACCTGCATTGCCGGGTATGTTAACAGTTCCACCGGCGGCTGCTCCCCCAGCTCCGCCTGCATTATAAAAGATTCCCACTGTAGCAGCGCTTCCATTGCCACCCAAACCACCACTAGCGGTTACAGTCCCGTTAAAAGTGGTTGCGCCACCGGTTCCGCCGGCATTGTTTCCGGCTGCACCACCGGTTCCGGCTGCACCCACAGTAACGGCATAAGATGCTGCCACACTGGCCACATAATATTCGCAATAGCCACCTGCACCCCCGCCACCGCCTGCCAAAGCGTCTTCAATAGATGCATTGACAGTAGCTGCAACACCGCCGCCACCACCACCTCCTCCAATTAATTTAACGAGTATGCTTTTTGTTCCCGCAGAAGGAGTGTATGTTCCGTTGGAAGTTATAATTACCACATTATTCATAGCGCCCATCGCCTGCCATGCAGGGCCGGTGGCTGTTTGGGCAAGCACCTGCCCATTAGTGGCCGAAGGCGCCAGGGCCTGAACATCGCCCGTGGTATTATTGGTAAACATTACGCTGGCTGCAGCCGTAGGGGCTGTGATAGTAGAATAGTAAGTGTTCCCGACTTTAATGCCGTCGATTCTGACTGTACCGGTTGTTGATGCCACCTCCAATGCCTGGGCAGGTAAAAGAGTGCCTATTCCAACCTGACCTGTCTGCCGAATTACCATCCTGTTTATAAATCCGGTATAAAAATCAAGCCCGAATTGATTTCCGCCAGCTGTACGTTTGGAAGCCAGTCCTTCTCCGCTATTCAAGCCGAATGACAATCCATTTCCGGTAGTGAGGTTATTATCAAGAAAGCCATTATTAACGCCAACCTGGTCAACATTCAATCCATTTATAACTGAAACTTGTCCGGGCTGTGTGCCTGAAGTCATATTTGCAATATTCATTGCTAAAGCAGCGCCGGTATAAAATTGCAGCCCGAATTTTTCATATCCCGGAGAACTATTGCGGTTTTCCGCTATTCCTTCGCCGCTGCCGCTGCCAAAAGTTAATCCATTACCGGTTGCAAGGCCATTGTTAATGAACCCGTTGTTTTGGCTCGACTGGTCAATGTTTACTCCGTTGTTCACACTTATGTTTTGCTGAGGATTGACTGTACCAACACCCATCAGCCCGGCAGAAGTCCACGTGGTGACTACATTACTTGCAAAGTTGGCGATATTAAAATGATTACCTCCTAAACCATAACTACCTGCTCCAATGTTCCATAAATTGGCATTTCCGTTGGTGGAAGTTACTGCATCGCCAAAAGCAGTTACGCCGCTGATAAATTGCATACTTGCTTCTCCATTACTTACCGGGTTTCCAATCTGGATTTGTCCGAAAAAATAATCTTGTGAATAAACAGAAAGTTTACCGGTTGTAGTACTGGCATTTCCAATTTGCATCATTGTTGATGGAGCGGTATTTGATACCCCTACATTTCCGGTGGCATTGGCAATGCGGATTCTCTCAAATCCGTTAGCTGCCATAACAAAATCTGCAGTATTGGTTGTACCTATAAAATTATTGTTGGCAGCAGTGCCTATTGCTGAAGAGGAGGCCGTAATACCAGTATTTCCCATGACAGTCCACCCCTGTGTAGTGCTGCCTGATCCTGTGAGAATCAACTGCCACTTTGCGCCGTCCCAGTAATAGTAACCCGGAATAATATTATTGGGGGAAGCACCCGCGGTTGCGGTGTTGTAAACAATTAATCCGGCAGAAGGCGCTGCAATTGGAGCGGAAGCATTGGTAGCTGTAAGTGCTGCATACGGCGCTAAAAAGCCCGTTGTTCCATTGGTGAGGTTATTGCTCAGGTCAAGTAATACAGATGAATTTACAGGTGCCGCGCCTGTAGTATTGATTGCTATATTCTGTGCCAGAAGTCCATTTGATAACAGGATAGCAGGAAGAACCCATAGTTTCCAGATATAAAATTTATTCAAGTTTTTTTGAGCCATTGGAATTGTGCAGATTATTATAGAGAGCTAACCAACATTACTCCTAAAGTGAATTCTGAAAATTAAAATATGTCCCATTATTAGAAATAGTATCTTCACTTAGTAGTCGATTATGCCATTTAAGGTTTTTATTATTCTATTTATAAGTGTCAACTCGAGCAGGATGCAAAATTATTCCACTCTTCCATGGATTCCAATACACATAATGATGTGAATGGAAAAGCAAACCAATATTTAGGATATAGCACTTAATTATCCTAATATTGCGCAAAATACAATCGTGTTTAAAGGAATACAATCCATATTTTTTATCTCCCTTTTGTTTTTATTAAGGGTTCAATCCTATGCTCAGGAGGATGTCCGATTTAATCACCTTACTATGGAAGACGGGTTCCCCAGTAATAATATAAATTGCATGTTGCAGGACAACCGGGGATTTATTTGGATTGGTACCAAAGGAGGGTTGTCAAGATATGATGGTAATAATGTAACAAACTTTTTTCATAATGAAAATGATTCTGCTTCAATTTCCAATAGCCAGATAGAATGCCTGTACGAGGATAACCTCCATAATCTTTGGATTGGCACTTATTTTGGCCTTAGCAAATACAATCCTTTAAAAAAAGATTTTACCAATTATTATTTTGATAAATGGTCGACCAGCATGGAAGCCAGCTTAATTACAAGTATTATGCAGGATAATAAGGGCATATTGTATGTTGCTACCGGCACAGGTATTTTTAAAGCCTCTCCTTCAAACCCCCATTTCTCCCGGGTAAAATCGTTCACAGAAGACCATTATGGCTTTCTTATTCATGGAATGGCAAGTACTTCGACAGGAAGAATATTTATTCTTATGGATACAGCACTGCTTTATTCCGATGATAATTGTAACTCATTTAAAACAGCCGTTAATTATACTATTGCCGGGAAGTTTTATTTTTCGGAACTTTATTACGACAAAAGCGACGGGCATTTGTGGTTTGGTACTTATGGGCATTCCATAGCATATGAGTTTAGTCCGCAAACATTTGGAATAAAAAAGTATCCCCTGGAATCCTCCAACGCATTCCAATCGAACTACGCTGCCTATGACTTTTGCAGGGTAAACGACTCCATTATGCTCATCGGTTGTCTTTTTGGCCATACAAAAGGCGGTGGCGGAGCAGTATTTTTGAATACGAGAAGGAATAGCTGTTTGAGTTATATCCATCAGATTGAAAATCCTTTTAGCCTGTCAAACGGGAATGTATGGTGCCTAATGAAAGACCGTCAAAATACATTTTGGATTGGTACGGATGTAGGCATAAATAATTTCAATTTACGCCAATTAAATTTTCATTGGATTTCATCTGAAAATTGCGGGGTAAAAGGCCTGGATGGTTTCTCAATCAGACAACTATGCTATGATGGTACGTTATGGATTGGTACTTTAGGGGATGGACTTGTTGAGTATAACATTTCGAATCATAATTTCTCCTGGTATAAAGTGCCCTATTCATTGCACGATAAAAAAAACAGAGATTATGTATTCTCGATGTATCCGGATAATAACATAATATGGCTCGGCGATGAAAGTGGATTTATGCGTTTTGACATTAGTAAACACAAGTTTGATACAATGCGCTTGCCTGTTCCTGAATTAAAAGAACTTTATACTTCATCAACAAGGGGTATAGGTAAGGATAATGAAGGCACGTATTGGCTGGGGACTTATAGTTCCGGGGTATACAGTTATAATCCTTCTACCTTAAAGGGGGTACATTACCTTGACAGAAAAACAAATTCTGCAACTAAATACAGAAACTATATAAAATGTATGAATGTTGATAGAGAAGGTACTAAATGGGTAGGAACATACGACGACGGTTTTTATCGCATTGATACTGCTAATAAATTTAGCTGGAATATACCCGGAGATAAAAATGCTGTGGTAATGCAGCGGGGATGGATAAATGATATATTTTGTGATTCTGTTGGCAATACATACCTCGCTACGCAGGGAGATGGATTGATTATATATGAAGCAAGAACAAAAACTTTCCGGACATTAAGAAATCCCAGGTTAATGGAGGATAATAAAGTAAATAAAATTGTAGCGTCCCGTAAAGGCTGCTTGTGGCTTGCTACAGGGAAAGGGCTTTCCTTTTGGGATTTAAATAACAATACCTTTCTAAATTATCCGGAAGGAAAACGGCTTGCAACTATGGTTAGTATCTCCGGTTGCGCTTCACCATATGGAGTTGTCTATTTTGGAGGAGATAACGAATTGCTTTATTTTAATCCGGATAAATTAGTAGAAACCTCTCCCTACATACATCCTGAAGTAACTTCTTTGAGTGTTATGAATAAAGACTACGCCTCTGATATTAATAAGCCGCTGTTTTTAAGTTATAGGGATAACTATGTTTCATTTGCATTTTCAGCCTTTGATTTTCTCGATGAAAAAGGGGACCAATTTGCCTATTATCTCGAAGGCTTTGATAAAGACTGGAATTATTGCGGCAACAGGCATTTCGCAACCTATACCAATTTGCCGGGAGGAAATTACATTTTTCATTTAATGGTACAGAATTCTGCAGGAGAATGGGTGGAATCTACACATCCGGTTACTATGAATTTCAGCTCCCCATATTATAAGAAATGGTGGTTCTTCCTGTTGGCTGGTTTAGTTATTTTTATCTTAGGGTATCTTTTCTATTATGCACAAATTCAACACGAATTGGAGGCTGTAAGATTAAGAGCACGATTAGCGAGAGATTTGCATGATGATGTTGGCTCTTCGCTTAGTTCCATTTCAATTATGAGCAGTATGGCAACAAAAAAACCGGAGCATTCCCCGGAAGATGTGAAGAGAATATTTACTAAAATATCGGAAACTTCCCAGAAAACATTGGATTCAATCAGTGATTTAGTTTGGACTTTGGATCCTGAAAACGATTTAATGCAGGACTTGTTCATGCGAATGCGTATATATACTTCCGAGATACTTGAAGCAAAGGAAATAATGTACGAATTTAATGTGGCGCAAGAGACAGAATTGGTTAAAATGACAATGGGCAAAAGAAAAAATATATACCTGATATTTAAAGAGGCACTCAATAACATCGTTAAATATTCTAAATGCACACAAGTTCTGATAAATGTAAAACTACATAATCATACGATGGAATTTGAAATAGCAGACAATGGAATCGGATTTATTGAAGGCCAAGGTGAACACAAAGGAAATGGCTTGAAAAATATGAAACAGCGTGCATTACAACTAAACGGCACAATAACTATCAAAAGCAAGCCCGGCGAGGGAACTAAGATTAAGCTCCAGTTCCAATACACATAATTATGTGTATTGTTAAATAATTTCAATTAAGTTATTTTTGTTTTTGAAAAATATGAAAGATATCACCCAAATAGTTATTTACGAAGATAATCCCGACCTTCTTCAAACTCTTTCAGAGTTAATATTATCAATAGATGAATTTAATTTGCTCGGAGCTTTTCCAAACGCAGAAAATGTTTTAAATGATATGGAAAGGCTTACACCTGAAATTGTTTTAATGGATATTGAAATGCCGGGTACAAACGGTAAAGACGCTTTAAAAAAAATCAAATCAAAATATCCGGAGACAGAAATAATTATGCTTACTGTTTTTGAGGATAATGCAAACATTTTTGAAAGTATAAAATCAGGAGCTTCCGGGTATATTCTTAAACGAACCCCACCTGATAAAATTGTCGAATCCATTAAAGATGTAAAAAAAGGGGGCGTCTCTATGACACCTTCTGTAGCAAAAAAAATCCTGCAATTATTACCAAAATCATATTCCGAAACTTCGAAACATGTAGATCTTTCACCGCGTGAAATACAAATCCTGACGCTGCTTACAAGAGGGTTTAGCTACAAAATGATTTCATCTGAATTAACAATAAGTATTGATACGGTGAGAACATTCATTAAGCGTATTTACAAAAAACTTCATGTTAATTCGATGACAGAGGCTGTTTCAAAAGCAATTAATGACAGGCTGGTATAATTTTTAAAAGGAAAGAGAAGACTTATTTCTTCTCATTTAGTGCCCCCGGCGAGAATCGAACTCACATCAAAAGTTTAGGAAACTTCTATTCTATCCATTGAACTACGGCGGCAGTATTTGAACTAAAAACCAAGAGTGAAGAGCTAAGAATTTTATACATTTTATCTATTTAACTATTCCCCCGTTTTCAGCATTACTATCGGTTGGGGCGACAAAGATAAGTTTGCCATCTGAATTTTCAGCCATTAATATCATTCCCTGCGATTCTATCCCTTTTAATTTCCGAGGAGCTAAGTTCACCAGCAAGCATATTTGCTTGCCAACTATAGCCTCCGGCGAATGATACTTTGCAATACCCGAAACAATAGTTCTTATATCAATTCCGGTATTTACTGTCAGCTTTAAAAGTTTATCCGCTCCCTGCACTTTTTCGGCTGCGGTAATGGTTCCTACACGGATATCCATTTTTTCAAATTCAGGGAATGTTATTTCAGGTTTTTGTGGCAACACTTTACTTTCAGGTTGGTTTTCAGTTTTGCTCTGATGCAATTTATCAATTTGCTTTTGAATAATGTCTTCTTCTATTTTTTCAAATAACATAACAGGTTCTCCCAACTGATGGGCTTCCCGCAGCATGTCAGATTTGCCGGCAGCATCCCAATTGAGGGGTGCAATATTAAGCAAACTACTTAGCTTATCTGCAGTAAATGGCAAGAATGGCCGCATCAAAATTGAAAGGTTAGCGCAAATTTGCAAAGAAAGATTTAATACTACCTGTACCCTTTTGGGGTTATTGGCATAAACTTTCCAGGGCTCATTATCGGCAAGATATTTGTTACCCAAACGGGCAAGGTTCATCAATTCGGCAAGCGCTTCCCTGAAATGGAATATCTCAATATTATCAGCTATTTTTTTTGGGAAACGGCTCAGCTCCTCCATTAAAAACAAATCGCTTTTTTCATATTCCAATGCAGCAGGGACTTTACCTTCGAAATATTTTTTAGTAAGTACATTGGTTCGGTGGACAAAGTTACCGAGAATAGCAACCAACTCGCTGTTGTTGCGGGTTTGAAAATCTTTCCAGGTGAAGTCATTATCTTTGGTTTCAGGCGCATTGGCACAAAGTACATAGCGCAATACATCCTGCTTTCCGGGAAAATCTTCCAGGTATTCATGAACCCAAACTGCCCAGTTACGGGAAGTTGATATCTTTTCGCCTTCCAGATTCAAAAACTCATTGGCCGGAACATTGTCGGGAAGGATATAGCCTCCGTCGCACATAAGCATGGAAGGGAATATGATACAATGAAACACGATATTATCTTTTCCTATGAAATGTACCAGGCGGGTATCTTTATCTTTCCAATATTTCTCCCAATCGTCAGTCAGTTCTTTTGTAGCGGATATATAGCCAATAGGGGCATCAAACCATACATAGAGGACTTTTCCCTCTGTATCAGGTAATGGAACCTTTACCCCCCAATCTAAATCGCGGGTCATTGCACGCGGATGCAATCCTTGGTTTAACCACGACTTACATTGCCCAAAAACATTGGATTTCCAGTCACTGTGAGAATCAATATAAGCCTCAATCTGTGGTTGCAATTTATCGAGGGGAAGAAACCAATTCTTAGTCTCTTTTAATACGGGCTTTTCTCCACTTAATGCAGAAACAGGGTTCTTCAAATCTAACGGGCTAAGTGAAGTTCCGCAACGCTCACATTGGTCGCCATATGCATTGGGGTTACCACAATTAGGGCAGGTGCCGGTTATATATCGGTCAGCCAAAAACTGCCCAACCTTTTCATCATAATATTGTTCTGTTACCGACTCGTTAAATATGCCTTTGTCATATAGTTTCAAGAAAAAATCGGAAGCCGTTTTATGGTGAACCGGTGAAGAAGTGCGTGAATAGATTGAAAAAGCAATTCCAAACTCTTCGAATGTCTTTTTCATCAAAGTATGGTACTTATCTACAATCTCCTGAGGAGTACAGTTTTCCTTCCTGGCTCGAATAGTTATCGGAACACCATGCTCATCGGAACCACATATAAAAATAACATCTTTTCCGCGGGAACGCAGGTAACGCACATAAATATCGGCCGGTAGATAGCAACCTGCAATGTGGCCTATATGAAGTCCTCCATTGGCATAAGGCAGGGCTGCCGTTACGGTATGTCTCTTAAACGTATGCATGAATTGGAGCGCGAAGATAATGCGAAAAGCCTCAATTTTGCTATCCAGGCTCAATTATATGTTTTAACACTGCATAAAAGGCATTTATTAATCATTTCCTGAATAGAACTTCAACTTACCCAAATAGGTAAGACTTATTTTATTTCTTATATTTGACCAATTCAACAATCAAATATTCATAGAATGAAAACAAATCTACTCCCCTGTTTGCTTTTTTTATTAGTTGGAAATGTAACCTTCTCGCAAATTACTATTACGAAAGCCGACATGCCCCAACCTGGTGATACTATACGTTTAAGTACCACAACAGATACTACAGGGCTTCCTGCTCCGGCATATACAGGCGCAGGTGTCACCTGGAATTATTCAACACTCTTTCCAAAATCACAAACTATCGATACCTTTTTAAGTGTTACCTCAACACCTCTTGCTTACCAGTTTTTCTTTAACGATGTTATTTTGTACCCTGCCTATGTATCAACCGTTGCCCAAGCAGGCCTTACACCACCGGCACTTGGCCCCGTAACTATAAAAAATGTAATTAATTACTATAAAGACGAAAATTCCAATTACGAGAGTGTTGGCTATGGTGCCAATATTAATTCTATTCCTACTTCGGTGAAAGACGATGCAATTGATGTGATTTATAACTTCCCCATGAACTATGGGAATGCAGATTCATGTAACTCGAGTAATCATGTTGGACTAGCATCACTTGCTTACTACGGGCAGCAGCAAAAGCGTGTTAATCATATAGATGGATGGGGAACTCTTATTACTCCTTTTGGCACTTTTTCGGCATTGAGGGTAAAAACCCTTATCTATGCTACTGACAGTATATATATTGATACTTTCCATTTTGGTTTTAGTACCCCTCAACCTGAACAAATACAATACAAATGGCTGGCTAACGGGCAGGCTTTGCCACTTTTGCAAATTAATGAAACAGTTATAGCTAACAGGCCTGTATATACAAATACCGTTTATAGGGATAAAATCCATGTTGCTGGTATCACATCTATACAACCCTTAGCAAACAATATAGCGCTTTACCCTAATCCGGCACTGGACAATAGCACTTTAAACTATACCCTGTCCAATAATACAGAAATAAACGTTAGTCTTTTTTCTGCTGACGGAAAATTCGTACAAAAAGTATTTAATGGCACACAAGCTGCCGGCAACCACCAACTAAGTATAAACACCACACAACTTTCCTCCGGAATTTATTTGGTAAAAATGTCCGGAAATAATGAACAGGTGGTGAAACGCCTAACCGTTATACATTAATAGGATGCATTTTACTATATCCTGAAAAGTATTGCAACAATAACGCGGTTTTCTGAGCGCACCAAATCAGGAGACCATCCCTGAGGAAGCATTGTTGTTGTGTATCCTGTAGGAGATGTTACACCACCCGGGCCTGCAAAATAAGGAACGTTGGCCTGACGATGCAATACTTCTAATTTAAACTCTATACTTTGATTAGGCATCCATGCAATGTTGGTGGAACAATCCCATCCTCCAAACTGGTCACCCGGGTTTTGAGTAAAAGGATATGCGCCTGCCGTTTGAGTAGGATTATATGGATTGGGTAAATCACTGGCTTGGCCGGACGGCTCAAGTACTAAGTAACGGCCCGGATTAGCCATAACCCCACCGCCAAACATCCATGCCAATTTTCCATGGTCAAACCAAATGCGATTATAAAACATGGCGCTGACAAAATACTGGGCATATCCGGAGGAGTCGTTACCTGTTTTAAACCCATTGAAACCATTTACGCCATCACCGTTTTCAAACCCTATATCACCGGTTAAGGAAAATGCCATTTGGATAATTCCTTTTTTTGTTTTTGGGTGATGATAATAGCGCAACATGAAACTATTATCAGAATGGAACCTATGCCTGCCCAGTAAACCCGGAGCATCCTGTCCATAATAATCGTTGGTCAATAATTTTACATTTTCATTCGGGCACCAGGTGAAATTTCCACCAAAACCGGGATTGGAATTAAACGAGGCATAACTCTGCCAGCCATTAACAAGCCATACTTCTATCTTTACAACATTTGAAGGAAAAATCTGCGTGCGTATTCCATTGAAAAACCAGGGAGTATTGTCCGATGTATAAGATGCCTGATAATCCCAGTTTTCAGCTTGGTAATAGGAGTTAAGCCCAACGTAAGACATAAATAATCCGCCATCCACATTAATACCATGCATTACATTAAAATGATAACCGGCATAGGCTTCGCTCAGATATCGGAAAGCATCCACCAAATCATATTGGCCTCGGTAGGTACTGTAATCATTGCGGGGAACTACTTCTGAACGGGTTCCAAATTGGGTCATAAACCTGCCCCGGGCGCCATTGTAGTTAAAATCACCGCCAAAACCCAGTGCAGAAACTTCTATTTCATTATTACGCGATAAAGCTGTAGAGCCAACTACAGTATGATCGATCGGGTTATTACCTGAATAGGTAGCATTGGCATCCAGAATAATTTCAGGTGCAAAATACGGGATGTGAAATACAGATGAATCGCGACGGTCGTTTCCATTCATCCATGATTGGTCCATTCCATCAAACGGAACCTGGTCCTGGATAACATGTTTTTTTGAGGCGGTGTCTTTATCTCCTGCGTATGATTTTATGGAGGGCAAAAACAGCACAATAAATACTATTAAAAGTGTAGTCTTTTTATTCTTCATATTTTGTAATTTAGTATGTATGATTTAATAGTGAACCGTAAATATATTGAGAAAAGGATAACTTTTACAACCGGAATTGAAAATAATATTAACTAATAGGTACTGCTAATTTTAGTTATTTTGCGCCATCATGCTATCGCAAGAATCCATAGAATCCTATTTCCTTAACCTACAGAATGAAATCTGTAATGGCCTTGAAAAGGCAGATGAAAAAGGGAAGTTTGCCGAAGATTTGTGGAAACGCCCGGAGGGCGGCGGTGGCAGGACACGCATTATTTCCAATGGAAATATAATTGAAAAAGGTGGTGTAAATTTTTCTGCTGTAAGCGGCACTTGCCCGGATTTTTTACGAAAAGAAGCCGGATTAAAAGAAAATGAGCGGGCTGACTTTTATGCTACAGGGGTTTCTTTGGTTATTCATCCTGTTAATCCAATGGTTCCTATTATACACATGAATGTGCGTTACCTGAAAGCAGGAAATCTGGAATGGTTTGGCGGAGGAATTGACCTTACTCCGCATTATATTTTTGAAGAAGATGCAAAGTGCTTTCATCAGCATTTGAAAAAAGTTTGTGACACACATCATGCATCCTACTATCCCGAATTTAAAAAGTGGGCAGACGATTATTTTTTTATATCGCACCGCAATGAAACCCGCGGCATCGGTGGTATTTTCTTCGACCGCTTATCTGCAACAGATTCTATACGTATTGAAGATAGATTCAATTTTGTTCAGGCAATTGGGAATAGTTTTCTACCTGCTTATTTGCCATTAATAGAAAAGAATAAAAACAAAATTTATACAGAGGCCAATAAACAATGGCAACTCCTACGACGCGGAAGATATGTGGAATTTAATTTGGTCTATGACCGCGGAACAAAATTCGGGTTGCTTACTAATGGCAGAACTGAATCAATTTTAATGAGCCTCCCTCCTACTGCCAATTGGGAATATGCTAATCAACCGGAAAAAGGTAGTGACGAAGAAAAGACCTTAAGGCTTTTGAAGAAAGGGATTAACTGGGCAGAATAATTTACATCACAACTTTATAAAGCACCGGTTTGCTTGGCGTAGCATCGTTTTCGAAACTTGCGATTTGCAGGTTAAGCAAGTATGTTCCATCTAATATATCATTAGGAACGTAAATTAATTCGGTAATAGTTTTATGCAATTGTGGGTTGTTAGGATAACCCCAAAAAATATGGTGAGCATTTAATTTTCCATCATCTTTCTCTCTATCAACTGAAGGTAAATCTATCAGCAAGTGTTCTATTTTTAATGCAACAACTAATCGCACAGCATCCTCGGTAAGATATGGAGGATTAGTTCCCGAATATTGCATATCAATTTTTGAGATCGGATTTGAAACAGTACGGATGATAAGAGCTTCGGGTTGTTTATCAATTAAACAATTTTCAATATGTTCAGCGGTAATTACATGGTCGCCGTTAGGCAATTCATCCGGCAGAATACTTATAACTTCCGCAATAAAAAAGAATTTCCTCAATACTTGATTAATGGAATATATTTCCTTGCTGATATGCCCCACCGATTCCGTATGCGTGCCATTGCCATGCGGGTTAAAAGCAATATTGCGAAAGTTGACAGAACCGCCTAGCGATACTTCTCCTATCCAATCTCCCGAAACAACGGGCTCAATCTTCACCGGTGCAGCATTCCATGCATTTACATTATTTTCTCCTGCCCGCAACGGAATTGAAATATCAATGGGTTTATCCAAATCAGTTTTGTATAATTTCCCTTTATGATTGATGGTTGTAAACATCGTTAAACAAATAAGTCGGATGCTATTTTATCGGCAAGCAATTTACCGCTTTTTGTCAATACTAAACTATCCTGCTTCCATTGCAAGTGTCCGGAAATAACATAAGGTTCTGCAACAGATAAAAAAGTATTTCTGGATTTTTCACCGAAACTATCAGAAATAAAACTTGTGCTAATCCCCCACATGGTTCTTAGGCGGGTCATTATATACTCATTAAATTTATTTTCGTCCGTCAGAATTTCGATTTCAAAATCAGGTATACCGGCATTTATTCCCTTTATATATTTCATATTATTTGCAATATTGAATTGTCTTGAAGCGCCATCAAAGGAATGGGCCGAAGGGCCAATACCCATATAGTGTTCATTCATCCAATAGCTACAGTTGTGTTTCGAATAAAGTCCTTCTTTAGAGAAGTTTGAAATTTCATAATGAATAAAGTTATGCTTTTCAGCTTCACTCATAAGCAGTTCAAATTGCTCTATGGTTTCAGGTTCTTTTGGCAATGTTATTTTACCCTTTTTCAAAAAATGGTTAAATGCTGTTTTCTCCTCTATAGTCAGGCAATATGCGGAAAGATGTTGCACGTCCAGTTTAAAGGCTTGTTCAAGATTATAGTTCCATTTCTCAATTGTGAGATTCGGCAATCCATAAATCAAATCGATACTGATATTATTGATGCCACCTGATTTGGCATTCTCAACTGCGTCTATGGCTTGATTCGCGGTATGCGAACGGTTCATTCTTTCCAAATCTTCATCAAAGAATGATTGTATCCCTATACTTAGCCGGTTTATTCCGGCGGCGGTAAGTTCTTTTATTTTTTCAACGGTTAAATCATCCGGATTAGCCTCCAATGTAACTTCTGCGCCAGGCATAATTTCAAAATGTTCTTTTATTTTACTGATAATCCTACTTAGTTCATCATAGTTTAGTAAAGAAGGCGTACCCCCTCCAAAATAAATAGTAGAAAGTTTTTTGTCCGTTAAATAATTTTGCCGTGCATCAATCTCCTTACAAATTGCATCTACCATCAAATCTTTATTCTGCAACGAAGTGGAAAAATGGAAATCGCAATAATGGCAGGCTTTTTTACAAAACGGAATATGAATATAAACTCCGGCCATTTCTTCTAAGCCTTGGAAGCTGCTTTCAGAACAATACGGAAGGTAGTACCTTTTCCAATTTCCGAGTTTTTTACCAGTATTTTCCCTCCGTGATAGTCATCAATAATTCTTTTGCAAAGCGACAGGCCAAGCCCCCAGCCACGGCTTTTGGTAGTATATCCCGGTTCAAAAACGGTTTTAAACTTTCCTTTGGGTATCCCCTTTCCGGTATCAGTTATATCTACTACAATTGTATTTGTTTGACGTGAAACATCCATAGTTATGGAACCCTGTCCGCCCATGGCATCAATAGCATTGCGGAAAAGGTTTTCAATAACCCATGAAAAAAGCGGGGGATTTAACAAGGCAACAGTATCCAGTCCTTCCGGAACATTCAACGTAAACTTTACTTTTTGTGAACTGCGCGTACGGATATAATCCATTGTTTCTTTTAATTCATCCACCAAGTCAAAAGCCTCCAGTTGCGGAGCAGAGCCTATTTTAGAGAACCGGCTGGTAATAGTCTCCAATCGCTTCACATCCTTTTCCATTTCATCAGTCAATTCCACATTTTTTGATTTCAGATACTCAACCCAAGCCATTAATGATGTGAGTGGGGTTCCCAATTGATGTGCTGTTTCTTTCGCTAATCCTACCCAAACTCTATTCTGTTCAGACTTGCGGGCGCCATTGAATAAGTAATACGCCAGCATAATAAATAAACTGATTATGCCTAGTTCAAAATAAGGGTAGTAGCGTAACTCTTTTGACAAAGACGATTCTTCATAAAAAATGTATTGCTTACCTTCATCCGGCAATTCAATTTCGATGGGAGGATTACTATACCGCATATCTGCAATTTCATTTTTCAGATAGGTTGAATCCTTCATCTTTAATGTATCCACATTTCCAAACTCCATAATTTTTGTCTGTGTGGAATCGGTTAAAATAACAGGCACTGATGAGGCATTCGTCTGTACGTCTTTCATAAACGATTCCACCAAATCATTCAATACTACTTTCAACTCAGTAAAAAGTTTTGAATCGGAATAATAGAGATAATTTTTTTTATTCTTAGCAATATTTATTTCTATTGGAGGGTGTTGTTCCCGCATCGTTCTCACCTGGGCATCCAAATAAGCTGTGTCGTTTTTCATT